>CANNMA010000088.1 GCA_947505805.1 bacterium | reverse complement strand
TGCTTTTTTCACCAAGTCGTCGTAGCGTATTTGTTTTTTTATTTTCAATTTTTTTGGGTAGAGTTTTTCGAGTAAACACTATGAATCCCACACAGGCGAGTAGGAGAAGTAGAAGTGAAGAATTTAAGATCCAGAGTGGATGTCTCATCGCAATGTCCTTTTAAAAAAAGCAATGAATGAACAATACCTTTGTATTGTTTGCCTTGTCAAGTTTGCCTCAACTCATTGAAAATTGTTATGGTGCGGGAACAGTTGAAAGTATCTTTCTGATAACACTATCAGGAGATATTTCTTCTGCTTCTGCTTGGTATGAAAGCAAGAGTCTGTGCCGTAAAATCGCAGGAGCAACTATTTTAATATCATCGGGTATAACAAAGTGACGAGATTTTAAAAATGCATGTGCTTGTGCTGCATGATGCAGTGCTAATGTTGCACGAGGAGAAACTCCATATTCAATCAGCGGCACAAGGTCTTTGAGTTCATATGCTTTTGGATCACGTGTTGCAAAGACAAGATCCACAATATAATTTTTTATAAGGTCGTCAACATACACTTGTTTTACTAGTTCTTGTGCTTTAAAAATATCATTTTTTGAAAGCACAGGTCGAATGGAATCAAGATCTGGACGTTTTTGTAAGATTTCTCGTTCTTGTTCTTTTTTTGGATAGTGAACAAGAAGTTTGAACATGAATCGATCTACTTGTGCTTCAGGGAGCCTGTAGGTGCCTTCCTGCTCAATAGGATTTTGTGTTGCAAAAACTAGAAATGGCATATCAAGGGGGAATGTTTCTGATCCGATAGTTACTTGATGTTCTTGCATTGCTTCAAGAAGCGCAGCTTGTACTTTTGCAGGAGCTCGATTGATTTCATCTGCAAGAACAAGATTTGCAAAAATAGGACCTTTTTTAGTGATAAATTCTTGAGTTTTTGGGCTATAAATAAGTGTTCCAATAAGATCTGCTGGTAGCAAATCAGGAGTAAATTGGATTCTTGCAAAATGTAAATCAAGTGCTTTATTGACTGCTTTGATCATTGTTGTTTTTGCAACTCCTGGGACCCCTTCTAAAAGAATGTGTCCATTGCATAAGATGGCAAGTTCTATAAATGTTATAATGTCTTCTTGTCCGACGATGACTTTTGAAACTTCTGTTGAAAGATGATGGAACAAGGAGCTTTTTTCTTTGATCGATTCTATGATCTGATTGTCAAAAACCGGTTTTTGCATAGCTTCCTCTCTTTGTTTTGTAGTGGCATCTTTTTTATACAAGAAATCTTACCAAGGTTTTTGATTCCCGCAAATCTGAATTTTTTTAAGAGGCAAATAATAAAAAAACTAACAGAGCTGACTTTTGTTCTTTGCATTGTAAGAAAAATTGTTATGCTTTAGTAGAGGGTAGTAATCTTTATAAAGAGTAGGAGCGCGCATGATTCTTTCAGGAAGAGAAATTAAAAGACAATTGGGGAAATCTATTTTTATCGATCCTTTTGATTCGTCTCAGGTTGGACCGAATAGCTATAATCTACGTTTGCATAAAGATTTGCTGGTATACGAGCGGGAAGTTCTTGATATGAAAACTCCTAATCCGGTGGTGAAGTTAGAAATCCCTGAAGAAGGTCTGATTCTTGAAACAAACAAGCTTTATCTTGGCAGAACCATGGAATACACAAAGACTGAAAACTATGTACCAATGCTTGAAGGCCGTTCTTCAATAGGAAGGCTTGGTCTTTTTATTCATGTTACTGCAGGTTTTGGAGATATTGGATTTGCAGGATACTGGACTCTTGAAATGTTCTGTATTCATCCTATTCGGATCTATGCAGGTGTTGAGCTCTGTCAAATTTTCTATCACACCATTGAAGGTGATTTTGATCAGTATTCAAGTTCTAAGTATCAAAATAATACTGGAATTCAACCAAGTTTGCTTTATAAAGATTTTGAAAAAGAACTTTTGTAATTAAAAATTATCTATTCTTAAGAGAGGCATAAAAATGAAAATAAAATTATTGGTAGTGATAGTTGCTGTGCAGTTTGCTTTTACTGTTCAATCTGGAGTAGACGCTCAAAAACAAGTTCAAGATATTGTTATTGAAGAATATTCAAAAACAGATTCGCTAGAAGAAGCAAAAAAAGTATATGTTGAAGCTTTTTTTGCACGAACCGATTTTACGTTTACTAAAGAACAACTTTCTAAAAACTTTGAAAATAAAGCTGCTCGTTTTCAAGAGCAGTATCCCAACATTCGTGCATTTAAAGCAAAAAAGAATGGAGAACTTATTGGTTTTGTAGTTGCTGCTCTTTTTACAATTGAGTCAGGTGCTAAGGGAGGATTTTTACTATCTCTTGCTGTTATTCCATCAGAGCAATCAAAAGGTGTTGGTAAAAAACTGCTTGATGCGCTTGTTGTCAACTGTAATCTTAACGAGGTTGAAGGGTATATAAAAAAAGGAAACATTCCTGCAGAAAAACTTTTTGATCATTATGGGTTTAAACCATTAGATTATGTTCCGTCATGTCGTGGTGGCCATTTAAATGAGCCAGATTTTAATGGGTATAGATGGATCAAAAATTAAACTTATTTGGCAGCTTCATAAAGACTTTTTAGTCGAGCTACTGTTTCAGTTGTATAGTTGTTTTCTAAAGCAAATTCAAACGCATACTGTCCAGCATTATTTTTCTTTAAATGGTCTGAATGGTAAAGGACTTCAATTACTTCAACGGTTTTTGCATAGTAAAGAGCTGTGTTTCCTAAGCTATCTGTCACTGAAAGATCTGCATGAAAATCAACAAAATATTGAAGTAGTGAAATATCATTATCAATTGTCGCCTGGATAAGAGGGAAATTATTGTTTTCATTTACAGAGTGCTGATTTTTTAAAGCAATTTCATATTCAGGCTTCTTGTTAACAAATTGTAAATACCAAAGGATAGAAGGGAAATGAGTATCTATGTGAGCTCCATTTATTATTGGATTAATTGATAATTTTTTATCAACAAAAGTAATAATAATTTCTTTTATCAAAGGTAGT
>CANNMA010000087.1 GCA_947505805.1 bacterium | reverse complement strand
AGGATAGTTAGCTTTTAAGTAAGCTGTTTGATACGCGATCAGAGCATACGCAGCAGAATGTGATTTGTTAAAACCGTATCCTGCAAAATAGGCCATTAATTCAAAAAGCTCACCAGCTTTTTTAGGATCAACGTTAAGAGCTGCAGATTTATCAGAAAAAATTTTCTTTTGCTCTTCCATCACATCAGCTTTTTTCTTACCCATTGCTCGGCGTAAAATATCAGCTTCTCCAAGGCTATACCCTGCAACTGCAGAAGCAATTTTAATAACCTGTTCTTGGTAAACAATAACCCCATAGGTTTCTTCTAAAATATCGGCAAGTTGCGGCAGTAAATAGGTTACTTTTTGTCTGCCATGTCGACGTTCAATATAATCATCAACCATTCCTGATCCAAGAGGTCCCGGTCGATAGAGTGCGTTTACTGCGATGATATCTTCAAATTTATCAGGTTGCAGTTTGCGCAGTACTTCTTTCAGACCGCTTGATTCAAGCTGGAATACACCAGAAGTATTACCAGCGCAAATGAGAGCAAATGTTTTAGGATCATCAAGAGGCAGCATATCGATATCAATGTAAAGATTGTGTTTAGATTTGATCATTTTAACTGTCTGATCAATGAGTGTTAATGTTCTGAGTCCCAAAAAGTCCATTTTTAGAAAGCCTAAACTTTCAAGTTCGGTCATTGCGTATTGAGTAACTAAATCGGTTGTCTTTGGAGGAATGTAGATCGGTAGCACATCATCAACACGTTCTGGTGATATTACAATACCAGCAGCATGTTTTGATGCGTGTCTGGTGAGTCCTTCAAGCCGTTCAGCAACTTCAAAAAGATGGGCAACTCGAGGATTATTATCGATCATTTCTTGCAGGCGAGGTTCCTGTTCTTTTGCTTCAGTAAGACTAATGTTGAGTTGGTTTGGAATGAGTGCTGTGAGCATGTTTGCATCTTCAAAAGGAATGCTTAATGCACGAGCAGCGTCTTTTAGAACTCCTTTTGCCATCATGGTTCCAAAGGTGATTATTTGGCAGACATTATCATGACCGTAGCGTTCACGTACGTATTCAATAACTCGTTCACGTCCATCGATACAAAAATCGATATCGATATCAGGCATCGATACTCGTTCAGGATTTAAAAATCGTTCAAAGAGTAAATTGTATTTGAGTGGATCGATATTGGTAATTTGTAGTGCCCATGCAACTAAAGATCCTGCTGCTGACCCACGGCCTGGGCCAACGGGAATATCTTGTTTTTTTGCCCATTCAATAAAATCACCAACTACTAAAAAATAGCCGATGTATCCCATTCTGCTGATTAATTCAACTTCTAAGTCTAAGCGTGCTTGATAATTTGTTACGAGTTCTAAAGGAATCCTTCCTTTAGCGATGAGTTGATCAAGGCCTTTTTGGCACAAAAAAGAAAAATAGCTTTTTTCAGTATGTTCTTGAGGAATTTGAAATTGAGGAAAGTGAAGTTTATCGGTTTGAAAATCAAAGTTACAACGATCTGCAATAACACCCGCATTCCATACCGCTTCAGGATGTTCCTTAAAAATTTCAAGCATCTCTTGTTGATTACGAATATAGGTTCTGCAGTCTCCAAAGGTGTATCTATCTGGGTCGCTCATTTTGCCATGCGTTTGAATGCTGAGCATGATTTCATGCGCTTCATGATCTGCAAGTGATACGTAATGGCAGTCTCCTGCAGCAACTAATGAAATATCTCGTTCTTTGGCAATTGCATATAATTTTTCATTTAAAACCTTTTGGTCTTTTTGATCTTCTGGTTGAACTTCTAAATAAAAACGTTCTTTGCCAAATACTCGTAAAAACCAATCAATTTTTTTGTGTGCTTCTTCTAAGTTGCCTTCCATTAAAAGTCGTGGAATGTGTCCACCAAGACATGCTGATGTAGTGATGAGCCCTTCAGAATGCTGTTCAAGCATTTTGTAATCGATACGGTTTTTAAAATAAAAACCTTCTTTAAATGAATAGGAGATAAGTTTGCAAAGATTTTTATAGCCAATTTCATTTTCAACAAGAAGAATCAGATGAAAATATTTATTATTGGGGTCTTTAATTTTTGCATCATCAGTTAGATAGGCTTCCATACCTAAAATTGGTTTTATGTTTGCTTTTTTACATGCTTGAAAAAACTGAACCGCTCCAAAAATATTGCCATGATCGGTTATGGCAAGCGCTTTAAGATGGTGTGCTTTGCCGTAGGCGATGAGCTTATCGATACTGATTGCTCCATCTAGCAAAGAATAGTCAGTATGTAAGTGAAGGTGGGTAAAATGTTTTTCCATAGATAAACGCGCATGTAAAAGGGTTTTTGCTTATTCTACGTGATGAATGAGTATTGTCTATGGAAAAATGTCTTAAAAGTTATTTTAATCTTGTTTTTAAAAAACTTTAAATAGATATTGAACTTTAATTTCAATTAGTGATATTATAAAAAGTGATTAATAGAATTAATCTATTGAATAAATAAGCTTATTAAGGCTAAAAAAAGGGTAATTTTATGAATAAAAAACTATTTTTAGTAATTGGAATTTTAGGATCTGTTTTGCAGTCTAATGGGGCGGTTCCAGTAAATGTCCAAAGGGCAGAAATGGTTACAGCTGTATTAGATTCGATTCGTACTTTAAAGATACAATTAGATCGTGAAGCAGAACATCATTTGCTAGATGATTTTGATCATGAATTTCGAATCCTTTGGTTAGAGGATAATCTAAAAAGAGCCTTGCAAAATAATGTTTCAATAACAACAACAACTGGGGTTACTTCAGATGGACGTTCTATGGCAATAATGGATTATGTGTATTTTTTGAATGATCAAATTCTTTTAGGGTTAATTGAAGAATCTCATAGAAAAGTATTAGCGGATTTAATAAATAATTAATTTATCGCGGGCAAGAGTATTAATGTTAACTATGTAGTCCTGCTGCGATTAAAAGTTATTAGAGTTTTTAGTTAAAAAAAATGGGGGTATCATGAATAAAAAAATATTTTTAATGATTGGAATTTTAGGATCTGTTTTGCGATCTAATGGGGCAGCAAATGATGTAAATCCGGTTCAGCTCCAAGGACAACAAAGAAATGCTGTTACAGGTGAATTATTAGCAGTGTATGAACTTCATAAGGCCCTTACGGAA
>CANNMA010000086.1 GCA_947505805.1 bacterium | reverse complement strand
GCCGAATCTGGTTAATAAAAATCAAAATCGCTTTTGATTTATGAATAACAGGAGTCAATTTACGAAGTGCTTGAGACATCAAACGCGCTTGAAGACCAACATGAGTATCACCCATTTCACCTTCAAGCTCAGCTTTTGGAACTAATGCCGCAACTGAATCAATAACAATAATATCGACAGCGCCAGAACGAATAAGCATTTCAGCTATATCAAGAGCTTGCTCGCCATAATCAGGCTGAGAAACAATTAAATTGTTTATATCAACACCAAGCTTTGCCGCATGTTCAGGATCGAGTGCATGTTCAGCATCAATAAAAGCACATATGCCTCCATTACGTTGAGATTCTGCTATCGCTTGTAACGCTAACGTTGTTTTACCTGAAGCTTCAGGTCCATAAATTTCAATAACTCTTCCAATTGGATATCCACCAACTCCAAGAGCTTGATCAAGTAAAATTGATCCTGTTGAGCTTACTTCAACTCGAATTCCTGCCGACTGACCAAGTACCATTACGGCACCTTTACCGTAATGTTTATCAATCTGCGCAAATGTTATTTCAAGTGCTTTGTGTTTTGCTGCCAGTTCTTGATTCTCACTTACTTCTTTATGCCTTACAGCATCTTCAGCGGGTACTGTTGTCTTCGATTTCATAATTGCTCTTTCAATCGGGATAATTCATCATTGACTTTAATTGTAGCAGTTCTAAACAAAGACGCAATAAAGCTCTGTGTGAAAAGTGTTAAGTTTCGCTCATAAACTTGCTTCATAAGCTTATTTTTATATTCTTGATACCCTTCTTCTGTAGCCTTTTCAATTTCATCAAGAACGATAACTATTCCAGCTTTTTCATCAAGTGAGCTTAATACTGCGCCAACCCAGTCTAATTCATTAAATCCTTGTGGGAATCCCATTTTTGTATATTTTTCAGATTTTGTCGTATCGGAATAGTCAGCTAGTTCTGTTTCTGCCACTTTGCCACCTGTTATAGCAACTATCTTTTTTTCTTTGAGTGCAGCTGTTTTAGCTTTAGCCATCGCCTCTTTAAGATTTTTTAATCCACATTCTTCATAATAATCTGTTGAAACTTCAGCTTGTACTTTTTCAAATGGTAATGGTTCAGCTTTTATTTTGCTTGTTAATTGCATAATAATGCCATTTCCCTCTTGAACAAATAACGTTTTATCGCCGTCATTTTTAAGGGCAAAAAGTCTTTGTTTAAGAATATTTTCTTCACCTTTTTCAACCGATACAAGCGATTCCTTGGTGCCACCATGTTGTTTTACAAAAGCATCAAAAACTTCCTGTGTATCTTCATGTCGAATTAACTGAGTGGCTAGACGTGTAAATTCAGATTTAAATTTTTGATCAAGTAATGTTTTAGTAATTTCAGAACGTACAGAATCAAGTGATTTGAAAGTAGCATCTTTTCGAGCAACACGTTGTAAAATAATATACTGCTCTCCAACCAATGTTACATCTGAAATATCGCCGTCTTCTTTAAGTTTAAAAGCAGCTTTTTCATACTCTTTATCTTTAGTTCCACGTTTAAAGAATACACCGTCTTTACCAGCAGTTTCTTTATTAGTTGAGTATTCTTTTGAAAGCTCATTAAACAATTTTGGATCTTTTATAAGTTGATCATGTACTGCTTTTGCTTCTTCTTCTAGCACTTTCAAGCTTTTGTTTTTTGAGTCTCCAAATACAATTTCTCGTACTTTAACTTCTAAAGGATTTTCTATAAAACGAGTTGACTTGTTTTTTCCATAATAACTTTCAACTTCATTATCAGTACCGACAACCCCAAACTTTTCAGGAGAAAATTTCCACACAATACCATTACGTTTTTCAGGAGACCAATAGTTTCGACTTGTCTTATTTTGCTGTTCATAAAATGCTTTTAATTGCTCAGAAGAAGCTCCATCCGTCTTTGCTTTTGCCACAAACGTATCAAGTGAAAAGAGCTGATAAGAAAATTTTTTCGCTAATTTTTGCTCAATATATGCTTGTTTTAAAACAAAACTTGGAACAAAAAAACCTGACTGAAGCATTAATACAGCAAATTGTTTCGTTAGTTTTTCTGCAAGTTCAGGATAGATTGCGTCAAATTGACCGGTGTTTTTAAGATAATTAAGGGCTCCTACAACATCAATAGCAGATCCCTTTTGATGAAATTCTTGTGGAATAATCGAACCAAGCTCACTGGATAAGAAATAGGGATTTGAAAGTTTATTATTAACATACTCTGTTGAAATATGAATACCCATATTTTCAGTAAAACTGTTCATGATTTGATTATAAATTAAAGTAACAAGAGCACTATTTTCAGGATCCGGATTGATATGCATAATTTTAAAATAAATATCTGCATGCTTTCCATATTGCTGTTTCATAGCTAAAATTCGATCTTCTTCTCGTTTAGTCATAGCCTGAAATTCCATTCGAGAAATATCTACTCCATTAACAAGAGCAACTCCATCAAACGTATCTGATTTAAAAAATTTCATAAAAATTTTTGATAATCCAAAACCACCAAACATTGCAAGGAATATGAATCCCATAAACACTTTGCCTGCTGTACCTTTAATTATTTTACGTAACGCTATAATCATTGTTCTTATCCTTTTCTTTTTTCGATAATTTGAACATTTTTAATATGTTCTTTCTTTTGCAACATATCGACTACTTTTTTTAGTTTATCTTTAGTTTCAAATTCACCTGTTTTTACTTGATACCACGTAACTTTTTTTCCCTTAGCGGTCGAACTTACTTTCTCTTCCAATAATGCTTGAGGATCAAGCAATTTAACTCGTTGTAAAAAATGTGTTGCTGCTTGTAGTGTACCAAACCCTGCAAGAGGAGCAATAAATACCACTTCTTTTTTAGCTTGATTTAAAGAAGCATTGTGAATATTCGCTTCTAAATGATTTTTTTCCACAACTGCATCAGAAACAATTTCAGCTGTTTTTGTAGGTTCATCTTCAATGGGAACTGAAACCTCCATTGTCTCTTCTATTTCTTCTTGCTCGTCTGATGAAACAGATTCATCATCACTTAATCCAGCACCATTGCTATCTTCTTGCTCAGATTCAAATTCACTAATGTCTCTATCATTCATCGTATAAAGCGCATAACTAATACGATCTGCAAATGACTCTTCTTCGATTTTTGCAACAAATCGCTCTAAAGCGCATCTG
>CANNMA010000085.1 GCA_947505805.1 bacterium | reverse complement strand
TTAGCTGTAAAGCAGTCTCACAAGCCACAACGATCACAATCATTGCTGCAGTGGCTTTTCAAAAAAAAGGCTAAAGAAGTTTTAAAAGGTGATTAAAAAAAGTACCTTTGTAGTTTGTAATTGCGTACGTAGAAATTGTGAAAATATATATTTTGAAAGGAAAATAATGATTAATGTTTTGTCGATTATTAAAGAGACACCTTTGTATGTTTGGGCAATCCTTGCATACGTTGTTGCAATTGGGATTTTTAATTTAAAAGATCACAGTGTTACTCTTAATAAACTTGTTTTTGTGCCTCTTATTTTTATTATCTGGTCATTAGTATCGATGCATTATAGTTATGGCCTTACCATTTATTCTTTTGGCATATGGCTTTTAGGTGTTGCTATTGGCTGTGGCTTTGGTTGGTTATTTGCTCAGAAAAAATCTATTCACATTATAGATCGTTCAAAAGGCCTTATTTTAATTCCAGGTGGACTCAGTGTTTTGATGATCATGGTTTCGTTTTTTATTTTTCGGTATATTCGCGGCGCTGCTTTTGCGATGAATCCTGAGCTCATTAATTCGATGCATGTTGTGGTATTAGATCTTGTTTTTAGTGGAATTTTGACAGGGTTTTTTTTGGGAAGAGTGGCAAAATACATGCATACCTTTTTTAAAAAGTAATCATTCATTTTTGAGAATGTACAATTGTTTTTATGGAGTATAATCAATAAAACGTTTACCCATTGATTCTTTTAAAGTGATCTGTACTCTTATATACCCTTCTGATGGTAACATTGGAAGGGTTTTTTTGTAGAGTTCTGATTAAGCATGATTTTCTGTAGGTAGTTGTATGGTAGTAAAAAATGTATGGAGTGTGTTGTTTTTTTTACAGGTTGCCAGTATTGGCATTGTACAAGGTGCTGAATTTTGTTCTGATGAAGAAATAACTTATTTTCGTAATTATAAAATTTCCAAAGAAGTCACATCAGTACACATTATAAAAAAATCATCTCAAAAAATAGTTGCACAAGTATGCCCAAATAGATTTGGCTGTTGTGCTCTTGTTACAGTGGATCGACCGATTGTTGATGCTACTGTGAGTCGGAAAGAACATGATCTGATTGTTAATTTATGCGCATCATTGGAAGAAGTTATTGGAATAGAATTACCTGAAGGTATTACAGTAATTTCTAGTGGTGAGCCTATAGCTGAATGTCTAGTGAACTCTAATTATCTATTGAACGGGTTTTCTAGTGTTACTATTGATAAAAAAGTGGGCGCATTAACTGCAGCTATTGTATCTTTACAAGTATAAGATTGTACAATGTCGATTTAAAGAAAAAATCGAGCTAGTTATTTTTAAACGTTACATAATGACTTAGCTGTAACAATTTTAAGTACCTTTTTTTACCCTTGTTCGCTTTGCAAGAGTATGTCTGCAGGGCATAGACCAGCGTGATTTTGAAGATATAAGTTAGCTCCAGCTCCGGTAAGTGCATATACTGTAGGCATATCTTGACGTTGTGTAGCAATCATAAGAGCAGTGTCTCCCCAATTATTTTGAAGATTAAGATTGATAGTAGGAGCAGTGACCAGAGCATGTGCTGTAGTTGTGTTTCCAAAAAATGCAGCAAGTATAAGAGCTGTAGACCCAGTATCATTTTGAAGATTAACATTGATAGTAGGAGTAGTGATAAGAGCTTGTACTACATCAGTATGTCCACTTGCTGCAGCTTTCATAAGAGCAGTTTCATTATAATAATCTTGATGATTTATATTGATGATGTCAGCAATAGTCATTAACATCTGTACGCTAGTCAAATCTCCTAAATCAGCTGCCATTAAAAGTGTTGCGTGTATTTGGGCAAGATATTCTTGATGTTGAGCAGCTTTTAGACTTCCTAGTGATATAAACAGGAGTGAAAGAATAATTTTTTTCATGATAACCTTATTTTTATTTTTAAAATTTACATAATTATTTAGCTTTGATGATTTCCGGTACCTTTAGTTTTTGCTCGACTTTCTTTAATGAGTATTTCTGCAGGGCATTGACCAGCGTGATTTTGAAGATATAAGTTAGCTCCAGCTCCGGTAAGTGCATATACTGTAGGCATATCTTGACGTTGTATAGCAATCATAAGAGCGGTATTTCCAGGGTTATTTTGAAAATTAAGATTGATTTTAGGGGCAGTAATAAGAACTTGCACTGTGTCAGTATGTCCATAATATGCAGCTCGCATAAGAGCGGTATTTCCATGGACGCCTTGATGATTTATATTGATAGTAGGAGAAGTGATAAGAGCTTGTACTGTGTCAGTCCTTCCAAGTGTTGCAGCAAGCATAAGAGCAGTATAACCCTGTGCGTCTTGAAGATTAACATTAGCGCCAGCAGTTATAAGAGCTTGTACGGTTTCTGTATGTCCATTTTGTGCTGCAAGCGTAAGAGCAAATTGCCCATTCGAGTCTTGATAATTTATATTGATACCAGGAGCCGTGATAAGACGTTGTACAATATCAAGATCTCCTCGTTCAGTTGCCCATAAAAGTTCTTTTTGTAGTTCGATAATATTTTCTGCCGGCATAGCAGCTTGTAGACTTCCTAGGGATATAAACAGGAGTGTAAGAATAATTTTTTTCATGATAACCTCATTTTTATTTTTAAAATTTATATAACTATTTAGATTTGATGATTTCCAGCACTTTTTGTTTTTGCTCGACTTTCTTTAATAAGTATATCTGCTGGGCATAGACCAGCATGATTTTGAAGATATAAGTCAGCACCAGCACCGGTAAGGGTGTATGTTGTGGTAGATGGTTCAAATTGGATTGCAGCAAACATCAAAGCTGTATTGCCCTCATGATCTTGGATATTAAGATTGATGTTAGGATTATTAATAAGAGCTTGTACTGTTGCTGTATTTCTAGATTGTATAGCAAGCATAAGAGCAGTTGTCCCATTATTATTCTCAGTATTAACATCAGCACCAGCATCGATAAGAGCTTGTACTATTGCAGTATATCTAAGGGCACATACTGTAGTCAGATGTCCTGTCATTGTAGCAATAAGAAGAGCGGTATGGCCACTATTACGTGGATTA
This sequence comes from bacterium, assembly GCA_947505805.1. Lineage (GTDB taxonomy): Bacteria > Babelota > Babeliae > Babelales > CAIQNR01 > CANNBR01. The sequence continues at coordinate 114 of CANNMA010000085.1, read as the reverse complement.
ACATTTGAAACGTTCCACTAAAAACCAGAAAGCTCTCTAAAAAAGACCTCTAATGGTGTATTGAACCCTAAAAGCTTTCTGGGGCGAGAGTTAAGTGCGAGCTCAACCCCTTTA
>CANNMA010000084.1 GCA_947505805.1 bacterium | reverse complement strand
GACTGCCTTTGCCCGCTCAGCAACCGTTAGCTCTTGATGCGCCACAACAGCTTCCAGTAAACCCTAATCAAGTGCAGCAAGATGCTCAAGACGATAGAGCTTTTGAGGATTTTCAACAACAATACATTCCTGTTGCAGCGCAAGCGCCAGCAGCAGTAGCTCCTATGCAATTAGTAAATGGTGGCGCATCTGCTTTTTCTTCAAGAAGCCAAAGCCCATCTAGCGCGGTACCACGTAGGCGCCCTCAAGTTTTTGGAATGCCTCCTGTCGCTAATGGGGCATCTGTTGTTGTGCCGCAGCAGGGTGGTTTTATAAGGCCAATTCCAGTAGCAGCACAGCGTCAACAGTTAGTTAACTTATCATCAGCTGAAATCGCCGCGCTGTTTCCCAATGGAAGCAGTAATGCATTAGTAAAAAAATAACAATACATATTGAAATAAATGGTTATGGATAGGGGTTATTCAAATGATTAAAATAAAATATTTATTACTGTTAATGATGCTTTTTAGTGGCATCATGCATGCAGCGGATCAATCAAACGATAGTTCTGCCCCGCGATTTTTATCAAAGCCACTTTTTTCTAAAGCAGATTTAGGGAAAGCTTTATTTAGTAGAGCATGGGCAACTGCAAAATATCCTGTGGCAACATACGCTGGAGCAGTAACAGTTTTACACACTTTAAAAGCAGAAGTTTCTTCTTACTCCCGATGGATTTTTGGTGCTGTAGTAGCTAGCTTTACTTTTGGCCTTTATCAGGGGCATAAAGATTTTAAAGCAGCTAGAGATGAGGCAGACAAAAAAGCTTTTGAAAAAGAACAAGAAACAAGCAAGCATCTAGAAAGATTACATACACAAAGAAATCAAGAATTAGCAGTAAGAGCAAATATTAGTTATTTAGAATCTCGTTATACAACTCAAGCACAAGCTCTTGAAGAACTATCTTCTAGAAAAACAAAAGCCGAAGCTACGCTCAAAGAACTTGATCACTACAAAGAGCAGCTATGCATTGCTCATATACCAGCAGATGTTGCGGCAGCTTCTTTACGAATTCAAAAATTAATAAAGAGGTCTAAAGAAGCTGATTTAGAAGATTTGAATAACATTGCTGATGAAATTAATGTGCTTACTATGCAAATTCAATCAAAGTTAGCGACTTTTTCTCAAATTCCACAGAATGCTCTTGCTGAGTTATTTAGCAAACAGTCAAATGTAGGGGTATTATTCCGTGATTTAAATGAACATGCTCGTAAGTGTGAAGTATATAAATCTGATCTACAGCGACTATTAGATGGTGAAAGATCTATGGCAGCATCTCATCAAAGACGGGCTACTCAAACACAATTAGAAAAAGCAGCTTTTGTTGCTCAGCTTGATAAGATTAAGCGGTCTCAGTCTTTAACCGAAAATATATCTTCTTCATCCTCGTCTTCAACTCAAAGAAATTCTCCGCAAGATGGGTTAAAGGCTCTTTTGTAAGATCTTTTAAACAATGTATCTAGTATATAAAACAAAAACTGCTCTTAATAAAATAGGAGCAGTTTTTTTATAATGTAATCAAGTGTGATGATGATTTACGAAAGATGTTTTTTTAGTAAGTCAGATAAAATCTTAGGATCACCCTTTCCGCTTGTTTTTTGCATAGCTTGTCCTACAAAAAATCCAAACAATTTATCTTTTCCTGATTTGTACTGTGCGACCATGTGAGGGTTTGCAGCGATGATATCGATGATGATTGCTTCAAGTTGTGCAACGTCGCCGATTTGCTGTAGTCCTTTTTCAGTAACAACGGTGAGTGGATCTGATCCATCCTTAGCACATGCTGTAAAAACGGTTTGAGCTGCTGCTGTGTTAATAGTTCCATTATCAATCAAAGTAACTAAAGCGGCTAATTTTTCTGGAGTAATCTTGCATTGATCAAGCGACAACTTATGCTCTTTTAAATATCCCATAACGTCTCGTAGGAGCCAGTTAATGAGCTGTGTGCTTTTGGTGTACTGCATGCATTGTTCAAAATACGTAACAAACTCTTGATCATCGGTAAGCACTTCAATTTCGTAAGAAGTTAACCCGTAATCTTTTTGTAAGCGATGTGCTTTTGCTGCAGGTAGCTCAGGAAGATTTTTTTTGATTGCCTCTATAAAATCTTTTTCAACTTCAATAATCGGTAAGTCAGGATCGGGGAAATAGCGATAATCGGCTGCTTCCTCTTTTGATCTCATAGGAGCAGTTGTTTTTGTTTTTGTATCCCACAAAAGGGTTTGTTGAATAATTTTTTTTCCATCTTCAAGCGCATTAATTTGACGTTCAATTTCATATTCAACTGCATCGCCAATAAATTTGAACGAGTTAATGTTTTTAAGTTCGCATCGTGTGCCGAGCGTGGCTGCATCTTTTTTTCTTACCGATACATTTGTGTCGGCCCGGAAAGAACCTTCTTCCATATTGCCCGTAGATATTCCTAGTGATTGCACAAGAGCCCTAAGTGCTTTTAGGTACGCTTTTGCTTCCTGAGCATTTTCAATATCAGGATAACTTACGATTTCTAAAAGCGGGGTTCCTGTTCTGTTGAAGTCAACAAAGCTTTCATTGGTGTAAGCAGCATGAATATTTTTACCCGCATCTTCTTCGATATGAATACGAATAAGACGAATCTTTTTTTGTGTTCCATCTTCTTTAGTGATCATTACATGACCTTCAGTGCAGATAGGAAGTTTGTCTTGGGTGATTTGATAGTTTTTTGGAAGATCGGGATAAAAATAATGTTTCCGTGCAAAAAGACTGCGATGACTAATTTCTGAGTTAGTAGCAAGCCCTACTTTTATTGCGCTGACTATTACTTCTTTATTCAAAACAGGTAGTACTCCAGGATGACCACAACAGACTTGGCAAATATGTGTGTTTGGTTGATCAGTCTGAGCATTAGAGCATGAGCAAAAAATTTTACTTGCGGTATTAAGTTGCACGTGAACTTCGATTCCAATATCGGTTCTGTATGCTGGGTAGCGATCAAGAGCGGATACTTTTTCAGCCATGGGGATTCCTTGCATGTTTTGGAAGGGGTTTTTCATAATAAGATGTTTTGCCAGTATACCATATTTTTTAAGACCGATTAACTAGTTCAGAAGAAGCTTATTTTTTAATAATTTCTAGACAAAAAAGTTTGATTATAGGTACGGTTAAAAAACTAATTTAAAAAAAGGATCATGTGT
>CANNMA010000083.1 GCA_947505805.1 bacterium | reverse complement strand
TAACCGCTTCAGCCGTACCTTCAGTTGCTGGAAATGACAATCGAGAATAACTAATTGCTACTAAATCGCGTGCCTTTTGAATTTTTTCTAAATATTGATCAGAAGTCATAGTCATAAAAGCTGGACGAGCCGGACGTGCAGGCTTTCTTGTTACAAGATCACCCACTTTTTGACTTTTTAGTTGTGCATCAGAAAGAACACCAAACATATTTTTAAAATATTTAAGTTTTGATGTATAAAATGCAATACCTTTTTTATTTGTTACATCACGAGATTTAAGGCCAATACTCAACGATGAAATTGATTGATTTAATTGATCAATAGCGACTTGTCTTTCTCCGAAAGATCCGTTTCTACCAGTATTTATCGCCTTTTCTGTTTCTTGAACAATACCATATAATCGCTCATCGGCTCGACCACTAGGAGTATAAACAGCAACATCGGAAAGCGATCTATCAGTAGAAGAATCTTTTGTACTATCTGAACTCGTTACATTACGCCAAAACGCTTTCAATCGGGAAAAAGTACTGCTTTTAGTAGATTGAGAAGAATCAACAGACTGAGCATCATCACCAATTAATAAATAATTGTTATCAGCTCTACGAGGTGCTACCTCCATATAACCACCGTCCGATGCACTACTTGAACCGACAAACCCAAGCATCATTATGCTCAAAAATAAAAATTGTTTCTTCATTTTAACTCCTCCATTTACATTACAAATACATTCATTTTTATTTTTTAGCCAAAACAATTCTTCTTTATAAAAAACAGTTCAAAGCTTAAAAACACACTTCTACTAACATAGTATCAATAAATATTTTCAGGTTGCAATAATATTTTTGATTTAGGTTTAAAAAAGATTTTTTCATATAATTTTTCAAAAGAACTTCCCAAATAAAAACTTTTAGGCCATCCTAGATATTTTAAGCTAAATAAGTGCCTTTTAGATGGAATACCTGTGAAAAACGAACGTCCAGAAACTGATCTAATCATTCTGCAAGAAACACCAGAGGAACAGCAGTACGATTTTATGCCAAAATCATTCGATGATTACTTAGGGCAAGAGGTCTTAAAAGAGAAGCTTAAAATGTATACGCATGCGGCAAAAATGCGCAGTGAAGCGCTTGACCATATGCTTTTGTTTGGACCACCGGGACTTGGTAAAACAACGCTTTCTCAAATTATGGCCCAAGTTATGGAAGTAAGCATAAAAATCTGTAGTGGACCAATGATGGAACGAACAGGGGATTTAGTTTCCATACTTTCAAGCTTAGAACCACGCTCTATTCTCTTTATCGATGAAATTCATCGGATGCCAACTCATGTGGAAGAAGTACTTTACACCGCCATGGAATATTTTCGAGTTGATGTCATTATCGGTCAAGGACCAGGAGCACAATCACTGAATTTACCCATTCATCCTTTTACGCTTATTGGAGCAACCACTCAATCAGGAAAAATTTCAGCACCTTTACGAAGTCGCTTTGGAATAACAGAACGACTTGATTTTTATACTGATGAAGAGCTCCAAAAAATTGTCTTACAAAGTGCCCGCTTTTTAGAACTCTCTCTTACGCAAGATGCAGCCTTACGAATTGGACGTTGCGCGCGAGGAACTCCTCGTATAGCAAAAAAACTGTTACGCCGAGTACGCGATTTTGCCCAAGTACAACATAAAAATATTGCTGATGATACCATCACAGAAAAAGCATTACTCTTTCTAGGAATTGACCATGAAGGGCTTACAAGCGTCGATAACATGATTTTATATAAACTTATGGAACATTTTAACGGAGGACCGGTCGGTCTTGAAACGCTGGCATCCCTTATTGCAGAAGATAAAGAAACCATAGAATCGGTCTATGAACCTTTTTTACTCCGTAAAGGATATTTGGAAAAAACCCCAAGGGGTCGACAGATTCCATTTAAAAAGTTACCCTTTTTACAAAAAAAATACTTTGGACAAAATACATTGCTCTAAACATAACGGTGAGGATATCCCATGTCAGGACATTCAAAATGGGCCAATATTAAACACAAGAAAGCAAAAGAAGATGCACTTCGTGGTAAGGCTTTTACAAAAATTATTAAAGAAATAACAGTTGCAGCCCGTGATGGTGGTGGTGATATTAATGGCAACCCTCGCTTACGAACACTCGTTGAAAAAAGTAAGCATATCAATATGCCTCTTGATAACATCAAACGAGCTATTCAAAAAGGTACCGGAGAACTTCCTGGCGTTGCGTACGAACAACAAATGTATGAAGGTTATGGACCTGGTGGAATCGCTGTTATGGTTGAAATGCTTACCGACAATAAAAATCGTGCAATCGCAGAACTACGTCACGTCTTTTCACGTAAAGGTGGTAACATTGGTGAAACAGGAACGGTTAACTGGATGTTCAGTCTTAAAGGAATTATTAAAGCAACCGGTTCATTAAGCGAAGACGATCTTTTAGAAAAATTACTTGATTTTGACGTTGATAGTATTGAAAAACACGATGATCTTTTTATTGTTACCACTCACACTAAAGCACTTGAAGACGTTAAAAAAGCTATGATTGCTGCGGGACTTAAAATAGATGCTGCTGAAATTGAATGGGTTGCAAAAGATCCGGTTTCACCAGACCCAGAAGACGAACAAAAAGCTATTGATTTTCTGGAAGCACTTGATGCACTTGATGATATACAAAACGTTTATTCTAATTTAGGGTAGTTTTATTATCATTAATTATTAATGTACAAAAATATAACCTAAGTCTTTTAAAAAAGGAGAGACTCAATGTTAAAAAAACAATTTTTTTTACTACTCAGTTTGCCATGTATAAGTCATGCTAGTAGCGATATACGCCATTCTCATCCAAGTCCCACACATGACATTGCAAGCTTTCATTATATGTTGCCCATTTCAAAAACTGACTTTAGAAATGTCGGCGATACATCACTTCTTAAAACCTTCACACAAACTACACCTGGCTCTTCAACTTTTGTTGATACCGTTGGCTTTCAAGGGACAAGTACAAGCAGTGCAATAGGTGGCAATTGTGCACTATTTATTCAATCTGACAACGTTATTATAGATCTTGGCGGTAAAACGCTCTATCAAAACAATTCCAACAATAATGCTATGTATGGAATTGAAATCAGTGCAGGTCAAAAAAATGTTACTATAAAAAATGGTAGTATTGTTGGTTTTACAGGAGCTGGAATCTATGTCCATGCAGGGTGTG
>CANNMA010000082.1 GCA_947505805.1 bacterium | reverse complement strand
TATAAGAACTATGACAGTCGTAAAAAACCTACGGCCACGGTAGTTTTGCATGATATCCTCCTTTTTTAAAGTAACAATCAATAACCTGTTATGGCTTAATAGCAAGCACTATTCCAGAAAGTTCATCAAGAAATATTCTTTAAAAACTCATCAATTTCTTTTTGCGATGAAAGCACGTACACAGCTTTTGTCTTTCCATATGTTTCTAAAATCTCGGCAAGTTTAGCATTATATTTTGGTTCAAAATTCCAGACCCATTTTAGAAACTGTATAAACTTCCAACTAAACCCTTCACAACACCCTTGCGCACTGCTTGGTGTCTGCTTTCCGTAATAGGTGAATGTTCGTTTAAAAATGCGCCAAACACAAAGCATACGAGGTATCTTGAGAATAATAATAGCATCAGCCCTGTTCATACGATGTTCCGACAAAGAAAGATTGATTCCATCGATAATCCACTGATCCTGGTCACACAGAGCATCATGAATAATCTTGTATTCATCGCGATTTGGCGGGGTCCAATTAGGCTTCCAAAAATACTGATCCAGATGATACACCGGAAGACCAAGAATAGTATGTAATGCACTTGCTACTGTCGATTTGCCCGAGCCCGCATTACCTATAACTGCTATTCTATGGGCTCGCCTAAGCACGTTACATATCCACTCTTTTTCAATGACATTCTTATTACTCATGTTCTTTCTCTATATTTTTTCAAAAGAAGCTCTGTCATTTAACAACTACTATCAACAATAACTTCTTTATCCTTTGAAGGTAATGATCATATTTTCAGGAAGACTTTTATAATAGTGCACTCCATTTTTATCAGGATAAATCCATAATTCAGTAGTGCTATGCTTTAGTTGTTGATCAGGTAGTAATTGTATCCAATGCTCATCTGCATAACCATCAATCCAGTTGATCAACCTAACATTAATAACTTGATCGCTCTTGTTAATGACAATAACTGGCTTTGTTAATGAAACTGAAAATAACCAACCCAATAAGATCATGCTCTTTATGTACTTTACGCTCATACTATTTTCCCCAATACTGTAATTAAAAATAAACTCTTATAAAAACTCCAGCTGAAGTTTACTCGTATTTTTATTTTTTTAAAAACCATGAAATCCATTTCATTCATTTTGCCGGGCACTCTATAACAGACCGCACATAAAGCATCTTATTCAAAGAGTACTTTTACCTTGATTCATTGGATTATTCTTTATACAATGTCCGGTCCTTATCAAACCACGTAAAAAAAGAGTTTTTATGAACAGATTAAAAAGTATATGCATGGCAACTTCTATCGCTTTTACCACGCTACAAGCATCCAAAGAAATAGAACTTAAAATCAGTATTGCAAACGAACAGTACCCGCTTATAGAACAATGGCTTAGCAAACATGCGGTCTACAAAGGAGTGAGCGAACAAAATGAATGTTATGTAACAGATCCTAGAAAACCGTGGGACGAAAGCAAAGGCTTTAAAGATAGCCGTGAAACACTCCGTGTCCGTAAAGAAAAAAAGGGAGATACTTTTTGCTACAAATATGCCCATTTTGACTCTGTAACACAAAAACGCACCCATCGCGATGAGTACGAAACTAAAGTTGAAAATGGAGAAGCTATTCTTCAGATCGTTGCTGCTATGGGATACACTCATCAAACACCCATTTCTAAAACACGTACCACCTATCTAGTCAGAGATATTTTTGAAGTAACATTTGATGAAATAAAAGAAGTGGGAAAATTTATTGAAATTGAACTCAAAACACCTACTGATGACGTGAAAGCAGGCATTCGATTAATCGAAAATTTACTACAAGAAATGGGTATTACTGAGTTTATTGAATATGACCGCAGTTACATTCATATGATTTGGAACCCTGGTTACAACTTTGGAATTAAACGAAATTTACTAACGGAATAAGAGCTATCATTAATGGTTAATTTTTTAAGTGGTACCTATACAGCTTCATTTGCTCATACGATCACAAGTACTTATGGAACAAAGGGCTCTGAATGGCTTTCATCATTACCAACGATTATTCAAAAGTGTAGTAATCAATGGAAGTTAACCGACTTAAAGCCCTATCCAATGCTGACCTACAATTATGTAATGTTCGGCATGATGAATAGCACACCAATTATTTTGAAATTACGATGCAATCCTACCGATTTACACAAAGAAGTTGCCGCACTTGAAGCCTATAATGGGTACGGATCAGCACAAGTACTAGCACATGATCTCAATCTTGGTGCAATGATTTTAGAACGAGCACTACCAGGCGAAACGCTTGCCTCGTTTTTTTCTGATAACGATCAAAAAGCAACAACTATCGCAGCTGATTGTATACGATTACTGCATCAAGCACCTTTTGCTTCAAACTCTTTATTATTTCAAAGTTTAGAACAAACAGTCCCTGATTTTAAAAGTACCTTAACAGCGCTTGATCCATTTATTAAACACGCACAAGAACTTAAAAAAAAGTTGCTCACAACAGAACAAGAAAAAGTTTTGCTCCATGGTGATTTTCATCAAGGCAATATTCTTTCTTCTGCACACGAAAACTGGATTGTCATTGATCCAGAAGGCATCATTGGTGATCCGATTTATGACCTTGCAGTATACATACGTAATCCTCTGACCGAACTACTTGCATGCTCTGACCCACTAACCATTATCAATAATCGCATAACTACTTTTGCAACAACTCTAGGATATGAGCCACAACGCATCTATGACTGGACCTACTTACAAGCAGTAAGTTCTGCTTATTGGTCACTAGAAGATGGCCTTGATATCACACGGCACGTTGCATTTCTTAAGCTTTTAGAACAGATGGATGGATATAATAAGTCGCACTAAAATGCATACATTGATTTTTACTGTTACATCTATAAAAATTCATTGCTGAGTGCCATAATTTAAAGTGCACCATCGCATAAAGAAATCATCCTTTTTAAAAAAAGCACTTCTGTTTCCGGAAGTGCTTTTTTTAAATCATACACTAAGAGCCTTTATCCGCGACCCATTTTTTTATAAAACGCATCAAAAGAACGTAATTCTTCTTACTGTGGTACAATATCCCAGAGAAATTCAACAAGATTCACTTGTTGATTAGAATCAAGTGGCGCGCCTCGTTGAATACCCAATCCAATTCTGACCTCTGATAAAGCACCAGGATACATAAGCCGCTGAATGCTTGCGCAATACATCCTAAACGAATCCGGAGTTA
>CANNMA010000081.1 GCA_947505805.1 bacterium | reverse complement strand
CAATGTCTTGATGCGGTGAATAACCCTGATGGTCCGTGCGGTGCGCAGCCTTTTGAAAATGTTTTAACTGATGAACAGGTTAATGAACTGTGTATGGCTATTAAGGGTCAGTAACTAAAAACGGGCCTGCTGTTATTATTGTAAATGTTCACAAATGCGGTGACAAAATCTTATCCATTATCTTATTTATTCTATGTATAGAAGTTTATTAATTCGAGTATAAAACTCTCTCCGTCATCACGAGGGATAGGTTCATTAACTCGAGGACAAAATTGAAGGTAATCTTTTAGACCATATTTGCATAATTCAAGAACAGCTTACCCTTTCAAAATGTCATTACCAGCTGTAAGAGATCGCGGCACAGTATTTTATACTGTGACAGATCGATTAAGCGTGTGTAACCCAAACGTAACAAGACGAAGTCCTAATTTTAATTATAAAATTTTAGGTAGTATCAATTATGAAAATATTGATTGAGAAATGTTTTTTGAATCTTTATATAGAGTTCAAAAAATTAAATGTATAGGGATTTTTTCTTGTTACGTTTGGGTTACACACGTTTGTTCCCGCTATTAGAGCGCTTTGCACTCTACCACGCTGTCACTTCACTGGTAATGACATTGCGGAGATTAAATTTTTCCTCAAATTAACGAATTTTTACACGTATGGTAGAGAAAAATTTGTTCTCGAGTTAATGAATTTCTACAGTGATGACGGTGAGGGAGTTTATCATTTATGATGGTAGGGAGGGTCAGTAACTAAAAACGGGCCGAAGAATCAGCCCGTTTCTTAAATTCAATTTTTTATTCGATAAGATCGATTACATTGATGAGTCGTCACTCATTCCAGCATGGTGAGTTGCAACTTTGTGATCTGCTTTTTTGCAGTGTGAGTGGCTTCTTTTACATGATTTTGCGCAGTGTGATTTATCACAGTTTCTGATTGCATGTAAATGGCCGGCAACATGGCAGCAAGTTTTACAATCCATGTTATGGCAATGAGCTCTGGTGCAAGATTTTCTTACTGTTTTGTCGCATATTTTTCTGCATTCTGCAGTGCATTGATTCATTCTGTCGCAGCATTCTCTTGCTTTATCGCGGCAACCAGAACATCCTTTTTCGCAACAATCTTCAAGTTCTTTGCACTGATTTTCCATTCTTGTGGAGCAATGTTTAGTTTTTGTGCAGCAGCTAGCGTTAACAGTTTGTGCTCCGACAAGAAGAGCAAGGGCGAGTAGTAATTTTTGCATGGTGACTCCTTTGTGTGGTGTTTAAAACACCGATTTAAAAATAACAAATTTGACTGTAAGTTTTTTTTAAAAAAGAAGTCAAGGGATTAAATAGGCCAGTAAAGAGAATTAAAAAAGAGGACTCGAAAGTCCCCTTTTTACTTTTTTGTTATAGCCGTTATGAGTTATTTTTATCCATCATTGTATTGAGCGAGCTTTGAAGAGTTGTAAGTTGTGTTTTTGCTTCAGCTGCAAGTTCATTAAGTCCTTTTTCAATAGTCACGAGAGTCTGTAATGCATTTGTTGGAAGTTGTGTTTGTGAGGTAAGGGCAAGTTCTCTAAGAGCTTTTCGGATCGGATTTAAACTGATACGAGTTTTAGGAAGACTTGCTAAGGCTTTTTTGATTGAGTTTTGAAGATTTTGAAAAGCTTGATTCGCAGTAGTAGGATCAATTTTTGAAAGAGAAACAAGTTCATAGTTCAATAGGTCGGCAAGGTATTTTGTTTGTGTTGCTAATTGCTTTGTTTGGCTTTGCATTGCATTTCCTACTTGAGTCATCTGGCTGAGCATCGCGTTTACTTGTATTTCGATACTGTTTTCAATGAATCTGACATATTGTTGTTCTTGAGGTGATAGGTTTCCAAAGATAAAGTTTGTTGTGTTGATTAATTTAGATATGCTAATAATTCCTTGTGCAGCTTCATTAATCATTTGGCTAGGATCCATTTGCATGCTGCTCATTTCAATAAGTGCGCAAGCTGCTGTTGGAATTGCAATTGAGCGTACTGTTTTTTGTGCATTTGCTAGTTCTGGATTTTGATTTAAGCGTGGAGTTATCCCTCCCATTGAACCATATTGACGAACGGTGGCCATTACACCTTCGCCCCCTGCAGCAAATAAAGAACTTGAAAGTAACGCGGTAATAACTAAAAATTGTTTTTTCATGATGAATCTCCTTTTAAGGTTTATGTAACATAATATCGACCACTATGATCGAATTCATACTTTTAGAATAACAAGCAAAAACCCTTACAGTCAATGATTTTATGTTTGAATTTATTTTTTAAACTTAAAAGAGGGCCTTTTAAGGGGCCCTCGGAGTAATACCTTCTATAAAATTAAGCCTAAGTTTTATTTTAAGCCTAATTTTATTATAGGGCTTACTATTCACTAAAGTAAATAATTTTATAATAGAATCTAAATATAAAAGCAGGGTATGTTCTTTAAAGACATCTTTTGAGAAGGACTCTTTTTTCCAGTATAGTAAATCCAAGTAATCTAAATAATAGCTTAAACAGCGGTGGTAATTATGCCTGACACTAAAAAATTTTATGTAACAACCCCTATTTATTACGCAACAGCTGCTCCTCATTTGGGTACTTTGTACTCAACGGTGCTTGCTGATGTTCTTGCTCGTTGGAAAAAAATTTGTGGAAACGATATTTTCTTTTTAACGGGAACTGATGAATTTGGGCAAAAAGTTGCTCAGGCAGCTCATGATGCTGGTGTGGCACCACAACTTTTTGTAGATGGGTTTATAGCTGCTTATAAAGATTTATGGAAAGCATATGAAATTGATTATTCCTATTTTATGCGTACAACTGCCCCTTTTCATACTGAAGCTGTTCAAGCTTGGATTAAAAAGTTAATTGATAAAGGGGATATTTACAAAGGTGAATATCAAGGTTGGTATTGCGTTCCATGCGAAACTTTTTTGACTGAAAAAGACTTTGTCTCTGGGACAGATCAACCTCCATGCATGAGTTGTAATCGCCCAACTAAACGAGTATCTGAAGCGTGTTATTTTTTTAGATTATCTTCTTATCAAGATAGATTGCTTCAATTTTATACAAACAATCCTGATTTTATCATGCCACAGGAACGATTTGCAGAAGTGATTTCCTTTGTAAAAGGGGGTCTACAAGATTTTTCTATCTCACGGACTACTCTTTCGTGGGGAGTACCTTTTCCGGATGATGATGCTCATGTAACGTATGTGTGGGCTGATGCTTTGAATAATTATATTACTGCTATTGGGTATGCTCAAAAAGGTAAAGAAGAA
>CANNMA010000080.1 GCA_947505805.1 bacterium | reverse complement strand
AGGCTTATTAGTGCGACTTAACCAGAGTTGCGCTTAATACTTTTATGTATCGCATTAAACGCAACTCAGGTTTATTAGATAACTTCAATAACATTTCAGATAATCATAGAGTTTCAACAGGCAAAATTATTTGATATCTATTTTGGCTAGAATCAAAGGTTGAGCTAGGGTTCTGCGTTACCAACTATCTAAAAAAGTTAAAATTAGGATGAACTTCACCTTTTAATCGTGAAAAATTAGGTTTAATTCTTCATCCAGAAAGTATTTTTTTGAGAAGTAGTTTATGAAAAGTTACAGTAAATATTGGTTCTTGTTTGTGGTGGTCTTTCCATTCCCGTCTACAAGTGCAATGGACCCTGACGGAGGAAGCGAAATCATTAATAAAGTTTCAACTAAACCATTCACTTAATCCCCCGTCAGTCTAGATTTTGTTCCTTTTGTCAGAAGAGAAAAGGAGAGAATTAATGTTTTAAACTTTTTACTAGACAATCATCATTATGGAGATTAACAATGAAAAACTCGATCATTTATAATGCAATATTAACGACAATTAGATTATGTTTACTGACGTGCTTTTTTGGAATTGTTGATCATTCTTGCAGTGCAATGGAGGACGACACAAGACCACAGGAGCATTTCTGTCCAATAACCCTTCAGGTTATGACGAATCCAATTGTTGCCGCCGATGGCTATTCTTACGAGGAAAAAACTTTTTTGCAGTACCTTAGTAAGGGTAACACAAACAGCCCTATGACAGGGTTACCGTTAAAAAACAAAGACATTTTTCATAACCAGGCCTTAAAAGTAATAATTAGTGAATGGAAACCAAGAAGACAAAGTGGCCCGTCTAAACTGGATAACCGTGATGCAAATAGTATTACTCAACGGGTAAGGGAAGAATTTCAAAGAAACGCAGATCTCCTTCACTCGGCAAAGGGTAAAGACATCGTCGCTTTTTTAGGAAATACAGGTGCTGGAAAGAGTACGTTAGTAAATTTACTTGCCGGAAAGGAGATTAAAGTAAGCAAGTATCGTACAGATTACGTTTTGGTAGATCCTAGTGACAAAACTGCCATGGTAATTGGTACTAGCGGAAGTTCAGAAACCCTTTACCCAAAATCTATTGATGTGGATGGTCTGTGCTTTTTCGATCTGCCTGGTTTTAACGACACAGATGGATCGGAACGCAATTTAGTCAATGCTGCTTTTACAAGGCAAATTCTTATGGATGCAGCTTCGGTGCGATTAGTTTTTGTTGCCGGTGAGGATCAATTTACGGCTGACCGCAGTGCCTCGGTAAGACAAATGTTTAATTGTATCAAACAGTTATTTGTGAATGATAAAAATATAAACCTTGTTGATGAGGGAGTTTTTGTCGCGACAAAAATTACTTGTCCCGAACAATCTGAAATAATTGATTTTTTGTTGAGAAGAACAGATTCGAATGATAAAGCAGTTCTGCATGATCAGCTCAAATTTTGGAACGAAAACAAGAAGATCAGCTGCATGTTCCATCCTCTGCTAGATAGTAGTAACGAAGGCGTAAAGAATCAAATTCTAAAAGCTATTAAGAACACCAAACCAGCAAAGATAGTAGGAATTAATGTAAGTGTTTTATATCCGCCAGAGACCAAAGGATCATTGGAGAGAATGTTTTTGAATATCTTAGATGGAATATTAGACCGAAAAATTAAGACATCATTAACGACTGTACCTGAATATGATAAAGCGATAGCGATTTACACTGATAAAGAGTTTTGGCAAAAGTTTGATAATGAAGTTTGTAGTGAGGATGAAGCAATTGGCTTACTGAAAGAATTTTGTATTAATCCATACAATAAAGCATTTAAAAACCTTGAAAAAGAGAATGAAGTAAAATGTGAAGCTTACATTAAAGATTTGATAAATAAGAGACAAGAAAGGGTTGCCTATATTGAAGGGCTTTATCGAGAATTTTTCAGTAAAATGTTAGACAGTAAAATTAAGACATCTTCAACAACCGTATCTGACTATGATAAGGCGATAGCTCTTTATACTGACGAAGTGTTTTGGCAGGAGTTTAATACTGACGTTTATAAGGAGGATGATGCAATAAATTTACTGAAAGAGCTTGGTACAGATCCATACAAAGCTTTTAAGAATATTGAAGGGAAGAATGAAGCAAAACGTCGAGCCCACATTGAGTATTTAATGGATAAAAAAGAAGAAAGGATTATGAATATTGAACAAAGAACGGAAGTAAGAACAAAAGAGGTGATTTCTGCACTTGTTCCGAAAAAGCAAGGGAATGACCTTGTGCAATTTGATTTTGCTTATCACAAAGATTTTTATGACGAAGTTTGCGGTGTAAATTCAATAAAAAATCTAGCAACAGACCCAGAAGAACAGGAGATTGTACGTAGATTTTATGCCGGTTATATAAGCTATCACAGCCATGAACAAATGATGCTGTGGTATAAAAAGTTTAGCAAGATAGAAGAATTAACCAAGCGAGTAAACTTATTGGAAGCGAAGAATGAAGTAAAGCCTGAAGTAGAGCTTAAAGAGAGCAAAGAAGAGCTAATTATACAGAAAGTACAACTAGAAATAATCGAACAGATAATACCTTTGGTAGCGAAGGGATATGAAGAAATTTATCAAAGATTTTTCAAGGGAGAATTGATCTATAGGCCGAAAGGAATGGACAAGACAGAAGGAGAGATAAGGCTGCGGATAGCAGACTTAAAAAATCCGTTAGAGGGAAGGTTTGATTTATCGAAGTGCGGAGATGCTGGTGATTATTTGAGTATAAATACGGGCTATCGCAAGGGAAAGAAGGAAGAAAACGCGAATAAGGTGGAGATATGGTTAACCCCAAGATTTTTGGTAGAAAAAGAGCAATCAGGATCAGCAAAGCATCTGCAAGGGATAATGGGCGAGTGGAATAAGGAGATCAGCGTCGGAGTATTATATACATGGGGTGGCTGGGATAATATGTCTTGGTTTGAGTATAATATAACAACGTCCAAGGATTTAATGTCGAAAAAAAATCTATATGAAATTTATGAAAAAAGCGAGTTGAACACATGCGCCAGGTGGGGCTGCGCTCGATTTAATAAGGGCGCGCCCGGGGTTCTTTCATGTTTTGTTCATGAACTGAAATAAGAAGAAGACACTTAGCCGAGGATTAAGGAATCCTGGAGCATGCCTGGCGTCCAACATGAAAAAATGCCAGGCAAATGAATTTCAACCGAAGTCATAAACTCATTAAGTGAAGTCAAACCAATTTTCAGCCAGCGTGACCATTGCCCGA
>CANNMA010000079.1 GCA_947505805.1 bacterium | reverse complement strand
GTAAAAGTCTTTATAAAAATAAAAATCTCGTTAGACCACAAACAGCGTTCTAACGAGATCAATTTACTACAAATAACGTACCGTCACGTACAGCTCTAAATTACACCTTACTAAGCAGATTGCTCATCAGGTTGCTCATTAGCTGATTCAACAGAATCATCCCCATCAGATTGTTCAGCAGGTTCGTCAGTATCAGATTCGGCCCCAGCAGGTCCCTCAGATGGCTCAGCAGGCTCGTCGGTAGACGACTGTTTTAGTTTAGATAGATCAATACCAGTTTTATTTCTTACCCCTTCAATCAGCCTATCCACTCCTTTAGAAACACCTTCTTTAACCGCTTTAACAATATGATCATTAATTTTACCTGCAACTTTTCCAGCAAAAACAGAAGCACTATCTTTTAACCTTCCCAGCAACCCTTTACGAGTAATTTTTGGAACATAAGATTGTTCAAATGTGCCCCCCCATAACGTATCTAAAATCCTCTTAAATTCAGCTGTATTGCTACTGGTTAGATTACTAAGTGCAGTATTCAACTCATTTACTGCACTATTAAATGTTTTAAGAGGATCGTTTTCAGAGCTATCTAATGGTCCATTTTCGTCTGTTACGCCAAGCAGCTCACGAACCTTACTCCTAAACTTTTCATAAGAAGCTTCATTCGTAACATCTTGATCGCCACCTTTTGTAGGCTTACCAGTCTTTTCAGGTTGAGAGGTCAACTCTTCAAATGCTGTTTTTACTTCCATAATAAGATCTGCACATTTTTCCTTAAAAACCTTTTCAAGTCCTACAAGAACAGTATCATCTGTTAGAGACCCTGATGATTTAAATGCTCCCAGTAAATCAATAACGCTTTGTGCTGTTTCAAATAATTTGAAAGTACGTAATCTTTCTGGGTTTTTAATCAGTATTTCAGCCGTCATGCGAGAAAGATTGAGTGCATATTTTTTAACATTTTCTTCAAAGTCCTCTTTAGACTGACCTGTTTCTGGCTTAAGAATAACGCTCACAGTACCATCAGCTGCTTTTTCAAATACTATAACCAGTTTTAATTTTGATCCTGAAGCATCGTTAAAAGCATCGGCAAAAACACTTTTAGGTTCTCGGTTTGGATCAAAAAGCTTCTTTACATCTTCTAATGATTTCCCTTCCATCTCTACCTTTATTAAAACATCTTTTGATGGTTCTTCAGCAGGCTTTTCTGGTGATGAATTGTTTTGTGGCTTTTGTTGTTCTAATGATGATACTTCTTTTTCTTCAGCTTTTAGTTCTGTTTTAAGTTCTTGAACTTCAGCTTTTTCAGTTTTAGGAGCTCCAACATCAGATGGTTTTTCAGCTGTAAGTTGATTAATTTCTTCTTTCAACTTTGCTATTTCTTCTTGCGCTTTTTGCAGTGGTGATTCAACTGGTTCTGATGGAAGCAACTGCTTTCGTAATTCAGCCATTTCTTTTTCTAGTTTTGCTCGTTCTGATTGTTCTTTTACTAATGTTTCTTTCAGTTTTTCAAGATTTTTAA
Source organism: bacterium (assembly GCA_947505805.1). Classification (GTDB taxonomy): domain Bacteria; phylum Babelota; class Babeliae; order Babelales; family CAIQNR01; genus CANNBR01. The sequence goes on along the minus strand of CANNMA010000079.1, from coordinate 1,888 downwards.
GGTCTTCTGTTTGTTGAGCGTCAGATAGCTCATCACCTAAATTTGTTTCATTTTTCAATTTCAGCTTTTTTATTTCTTTTTCTAACCGTCCTATTTGTTCTTGAAGTGATCGATTTTCGTCTTTTTTTTCTGCAAGTTGACCAGTATGAGTTTCAACTAAAGTCTCAAATTCTTTTTCATACGCTTTTCGCATCTGATCAATTTCACTCTCATGATAAGCAAGCGCTATTGATTCTGAAGTTAATTGTTGTAACGATGCTTCTAGTTTACTAATTTTTGCTTGGTTAGCCTCTGATTTTGCATCATGCTCACTTTGCATTTCAATCAATGCTTGTTCCATTGCTTGTTTGTCTTCTTGTAATGATTTTTGTGTTTCAATTATGGCTTCTTTTTCTTCTAAAACGCTCTCGTGCTGTTCTTGCAACTTGACCAGTCGCTCTTGAACAGCACTCAATTCTTGAGCAAGATCTTTAGAATTTTTTGCACGATAAATTCTTAATGATCTTTCTAGTTCTTCATTTCTATTTGATACTTCTTGAAATTCTTGTTCAAGATTTCCGAAATATTTTTCTGTCTCCTCTATTCTTTCCTGTAATCTTGTATTTTCATGCTGCAACTGCTCAATTTGATCCAACAATTGCTTTTCAATGGGAGAATTTTGTCCGTTATTGCCAGTTCCTAAATCTTCGTAAATTGTTGCTATGTCTGTAGGGATACCACCAGAATTTCCTTGAACAACAGTTCCACCCTCTCCAGCATTAGTCAAAATTGGATTATCAAGATTTATACCTGATCCATTTCGTGAACCTTTCGGTGATATTGCTCCATCAGCAGGACGAACCTCAGGAAAGCCATCTACCAAACCATCTAGATGATCTCCATCTAGATGATCTCCCTCAGGGTCATAAGGAAGCTTACCATCAGGAAAACCTTGCTGACCATCACCCTGACCGGTCCCAGTATCAAAATGAACCTCTAAACGATCACCCGCATTAAGAAAACTGCCTACTGATCCAAGCAGTAAAGCTACTATCAAATATCTTTTTTTCATTTTTTTGCTCCTTACTATATTTCAAAAAATAGATAGCAAAATCGTATACAAAATAGTTGGCAACTTACAAGTATTTACAAATACTCTAAAAAATTCCCGTATCATCTAGACACTCTGAAAGCAGATCATTTTTACTATGATTTTTTGTGGTAGAGCGCAAAGCTCTCTAGTAGCGGGAACGAGCGTGTGTAACCCAAGCGTAACAAGACAAAATCCCTCTACATTTAATTTTTTGAACTCTCTATAATTATTCAGAAAAACATTTTTCTATCAATGTTTTCATCATAGATACTACCTAAAATTTTATAATTAAAATGAGGACTTTATCTTGTTACATTTGGATTACACACGCTTAATCGATCTGTCACAGCACTTTGTACTGTGCCGCGATCTCTTACAGCTGGTAATGACATTTTGGATATTAAATTTTTCTTCAAATTAACGAGTTTTTTAGAGAAGGGATATCATTTTTTAGGAAATTGTTCTGGTGTGTTGTGTGTTCGTTATCAAGGAGAGGGGTCTTCTCCGTCCTCCCCAACGATATGAGATCGCGGCGGAGTGCGTAGCACACTGACAGATCGAATGAGTGTCGGGGATCCAGGCGTTACAAAGAAAAAATCGTAATTTTAATTATAAAATTTTAGCTAAAGATACTGTTAACCATGAAAAGATTTCTTGGAAAATGTTTTTATGAATGTTTGTATGCGCTTACAAGAAGTTATAGGTAAAGGGATTTTTTTTTGTAACGTCTGGATCCCCGACACTCACTCCCGCTGTTAGAGCGCTGCGCACTCTAACACGCTGTCGTATCGTTGGGGACGACGGGGAAGAATTTGT
>CANNMA010000078.1 GCA_947505805.1 bacterium | reverse complement strand
TGGAAAAACTATTATAACAAAAACAGTAAAATTGTAAACCTATTACAGGATAATAAAATAACTGTAAACGCATTGCAGGATTAAATCAAAAACTGTAAACTTTTTTTAGGACGACACAGCTGCCCGTCCGTACCGGGAACCGGGCGGGCTGAGGGAAAAAGCATGACGTCTAAAATCCCAGTTCAAATTACAGCAGGATTAAAAGAAATTCGAATTAAAGATTTAATACTAAATGAACCACAATACCCGAGCGGTGGGATGAAAGAACGGCGAGCCGGGAGTTTTGCCTAGAGGGCTGAAGCGTCGTTGTTTCTTGATGTTATTCAGTATTTTTATTGTTTTTTATAGGTCTTCATGGTCTCAGCGCAAGGGCGCTTCGGCATTGTTTACTTTTTCATCAAGGAAAAAGTGAATAAGCCCCCGCGGCTATGAGCGGGAAACCAACAACAAAAAAGCACATGCTGCGCATGCGCTGATATTTCTTTCTTTTGAAGGCCAAAAGAAACAAAAGCCTTTTTTTTCCTCTAAGGCAGCCGGCGCAATCCAACCGCACACAAAAACCAAAAGCGCACGGGCTGCGTTTTACTGAAACGTAAAACAATGCCCCTTCCCAAACGCTCAAGGCCTTCTTTCGCCTTTTGTTTAACAGCTGCTGAGGGAAAAAGCATGACGTCTAAAATCCCAGTTCATTCCAAAGGTTTTTTTCTACCCTTGCGGGTTTTTTTCTGTCATTGAGACGTTTTTTCCTGTCATTGCGAGCGCAGCGAAGCAATCTCAAATGTCAATTAAATGCAAATCATACTTTGTCATTGCGAGCGCAGCAAAGCAATTGCTTCGTCGTGCCTCCTGACAATGACAAGAGGATTATGCACTTAAAAATCTAGAAAAAAATAATACTAAACTTCGATTAACAAGCTAGTAGTTTTGACATCACCATTTTTCAGCATGAGATTTCTCCATGCCTCATATTTTATGAAAACATCAAGTTTAGCGCGACATGTTCGAAATGACGAGACATAAACCTCCAATCCAAAAACAAAAAAACCAGAACTGCTAAGCTCTGGTCTCCCTTATCCCAAAAAAATAAAAATCAATTTTTCACCCCCTCACTCCTGGACCACAAAATTATAGGGTATTTTTATATTGATTATCAGATAGTTAGGCTACAACTACGCACCAAATTGCGCACCAAATTAATTACTCTTGTTTAAGTTTATTTAATCTCATCTGGTAAGTTTGCAAATAACTTCTTTGAATTTGCTCTTTGAGAAATGAGGCATCTATTAGTTTCTTTACTTGATCAGCTTTAGATACCATCAAAGCTAAGATAGAATTCATTTGTTTCTCGTGTATACCCGCATGACCAGCCAAGCTTTGAAATTGTTTTGCAACATTACCTTGTCCCATTCTTGCTGTGATTAAACCTTCATCTAAAGCAAAATCTTTATCATCGATGTGAATGCGGCTGTTTAAAAGATCATAAACTGGACTTAATTTAAAATCTCCTTGTGGCGTTTCAATAATTGAAAAGTTCTTCAAATGAGCATCTCCATTTGAGAACAAATAATTGAATATCAATAATTTGAATAATTTGAGCGATTCGACTTTATAGCTTGGTAAATTATCACGCATGAGTTCAAATAAATCCCAATAACTACCTAGGTATTTATAATCTGTCCCATGGGTTTGCGGACTCTTTCCGGCAAGAGAGGCAAAATCTTCTTGGGCCAATTTGAGTCCACTTGGTAACACGTCAAAACGCTTAGTGATATAGGCAGGGTCTTCATTCCCAAAAAAAATTAACGCATTCTCTGCTGTTTCAATGCCAAATACTTGGTGCGCAATTTGCATAGTTAAGTGCTCATTCGCAGGCATTTGATCTGCGTTTTTTGATATACTTGGAATAGGTTTTAATATATGTGTGCCTTGCTCTCCTTCTTTAGTTAAACGTATCTTATTTTTCAATTGAATGAGTGAAAACTTTTCTTGTACGCCTGAAATAGACATACGAGTTGCATTCTCTTCAAAAGAATCTTCACTATTATGATTAGACTGCAAAGAAGCATACGGTAGCACATGATTTACCTTACTCCCATTAAAAACACGCTTAATACATGTTCTACTATAGGTAGTAAAGCCTAAAGCTAATGTTCCCGGACATCTATTTATTACCATATTAAACATTTCATTTCATTTTAATAATTTTAACTGCACCTATTGTATCACCACCAGCCACCTCTAGTAAAATGCCGAAATAATCATCAAGATCTATTCGTTTTTTACTACATATCAGACGTTTGTTCACCCCCTCCGGAATCAAATTGAAAAAAAATGGAAAAAGTGTAGATAATTGAAATTCCATTTTGGTTTTTGGAAAGGTCAAACTTATCGCTGGCTTATTTGTGTCATTAAACCACTTTTCATCGTAGCTAAAATTAAATGTCCCATTATCCATTTGACTCAGAACGCCTGCTAATTGGTTTTTATAATAAACTTGTCCTGTTCTCATAAGTTATTGAGTCTTTTTACTTGTAAAACTAGTTCCAATCCAAGTACATCCCCAATTTCTTGTAGGGTATTGAAGGTGGGATTCGCTTTACCTCCCTCCAACTGTTTTATTGTACGAAGCCCAACTCCTGATAGATCCGCCAAACTTTCTTGCGTAATCTTTAGGATTTCTCTTCGCTCTTTAATTTGTTGAATCACTATAGAAAGGTGCGTCATATTGCTCTATTTTATACAAATCTACAAATTTTATGATTAAATGCAATTATATGTGCTATTTAATGCACTATTTTATACATTTTTTATTTTATTCTGTTTTATTTGCACATTAGTGCTTTTTAATGCTCTTTTTGATAGCTTTTATAATTAAAATGTGCCCTGCATCATATTACGGGCTACAATCATCATCACCCCCTCGCGGCTATGAGCGGGTAAATCATAAGTTGTTGGTGTAAGCACCAACAACAAAAAAGCACATGCTGCGCATGCGCTGATATTTCTTTCTTTTGAAGGCCAAAAGAAACAAAAGCCCTTTTTTTCCTCTAAGGCAGCCGGCGCAAACCAGCAGCACACAAAAACCAAAAGCGCACGGGCTGCGTTTTACTGAAACGTAAAACAATGCCCCTTCCCAAACGCTCAAGGCCTTCTTTTACCTTTTGTTTAACAGCTGCTGAGGGAAAAAGTATGACGCCTAAAATCCCAGTTCAAATTACAGCAGGATTAAAAGAACTTCGAACTAGAGAATAAATACCAAATGAACCACAATACCCGCGCGTGGGGATAAAAGAACGGCGGGCCGGGAGTTTTACCCTTGGTGGTGGAAGCAAAGCCTGCCCCGACCTTTTTGAGGGGTCGTTTCTTGATGTTATTCAGTATGTATCGTCCTAAAAAAAGTTTACAGTTTTTGATTTAATCCTGCAATGCGTTTACAGGTTCTTTATTATCCTGTAATAGGTTTACAATTTTACTGTTTT
>CANNMA010000077.1 GCA_947505805.1 bacterium | reverse complement strand
TTACCTGGCAAGGCAATGGAGATAGCTTATTAAAAACCACTAATGAAGATGGCGTATTAACAGCTTATGAGTTATCTCAGTTAGATTTAAGTAACACCAAACTGGTTGTTTTATCGGCCTGCCAAACAGGTAAAGGAGCAATACAAGGCAGCGAAGGTACATTTGGGCTAAAGAGAGCACTTAAATTGGCTGGAGTAGAAAACATGATCGTAAGTTTATGGGACGTACCGGATGAACCTACCATGGAAATGATGACTTTGTTTTATACAGAGCTTTCAAAAACTAAAAAACCTGTCTATGCATTTGAGTTTGCACAAAAAACAATGCGAGATAAATATCCAAATGAACCAAAAAACTGGGCAGGATTTGTGTTTGTTAGGTAGAAAATGGAATTGATTAGGAATATAAAACACTTAAATCTTATTTAAACTTAGACAAAAGGTGCTTAACGGTACTCAAATTGCCGACAATAGGTTTTGATATATTTATCAACAATTTAATTTATAGAACTCCCCTTATAGCATGAAAAAAACTTTAACATTATTATTACTACTAACCTTCTGCTGTTGTTTCTCCCAACAAAGAGCGATTGATTCTCTTCGCACACTCATTAAGAACGACAGGGAGGATACCAATAAGGTGAAGCATTTGAACGCGCTGGCATGGAGATTAAAAGGAAATAATCTTGACACTTCCATTTTAATAGCGAAGCAAGCGCTATCATTAGCAGAGTCATTGCCAAATGGGCTCGGAAGATTTTGGGCAGCCAATTCACTTGCCAACCTCGGCGCCTATTATTATATAATGGGCAACTATTCGACAGCAATAGAGTATTATCTAAAAGCACTAAAACTCGATGAAGAAATAAACTATAAAAAAGGAATTGCAAAAGTCACTGGTAACTTGGGTATTTTTTTTTATGAACAAGGTGATTATTCCAAAGGATTGGAGTATTTAGTAAGGTCAATGAAATTGTGTGAGGAGTTAGGAGACATGGTTGGGGTGTCAAATCAATGTGACAACATTGCATCGGAATATGTTCGCCAAAAAAATTTCCCTTTAGCGTTTGAGTATTTATTCAAGGCTCTGAAAATTGACCAGTATAGTAAAGATGATGTTCGCATTGCGGCTCATTTCATTTATATTGGTGAAGCCTACCAAGCACAAGGAGATTATAAAAAGGCGCAGGAATATAATTTCAAGTCATTAGAGTTAAGACTGAAAATTGGATCTAAGATGGAGATTGCATTATCATTGGGAAACATAGGGTCGGTTTATGTTGAAATGAAAAATTACCGTGAGGCAAAAAAATACTTGTTGGAAGCCCTGGCAATCGATACGGCATTGGCCCTTTTTAATCATGCCCTTGGGACCTATCATGAATTATATAAACTCTACTCCAATTCCCAAAACTATCAACTTGCTCTAAAGTATTACCAAAAGGAAATGCAAATAAGGGACACTCTTTTCAGTGCGAAAAGAAACAAGGAGATAACACAAAAGGAAATGAGTTTTGAGTTCGAGAAAAAAGAAGCAAAAGTCAAAAGCGATCAAGATAAAAAGGATGCTGTTGCGACTGAGGAAAAAAGGAAACAGAAAATAATCACCTATTCGATAAGCGGTGGATTGTTATTGGTTTTATTGCTTGCCCTTTTTATTTTCAGGGGGTACAGGCAAAAGCAGAAAGCAAACCTCATTATCACCCAACAAAAGAAAGAAGTAGAACAGAAAAATTATATCATTGAGGAAAAGAATAAGGACATCACTGACAGTATCAATTATGCTCAGCGAATACAAAAGGCAATGCTCCCGCACAGCAAAGATATTCTGGATGCATTTCCACAGTCCTTCATTCTGTTCCAACCAAAAGATATTGTAAGTGGAGATTTTTATTTCTTCCAGAAAACAAACAAATCCGTTTTTATAGCCGCAGTTGATTGTACTGGCCATGGAGTTCCTGGTGCTTTCATGAGTTTGATTGGATCTGATAAGTTGGTAGATGCGGTCATGCAGAGTGAAAACACTTCCGAGATTTTGTCGCTGTTGAATAGAGGTGTGAAGTCTGCACTCAAGCAATCAGAAGGAGTTGATTCAACAAGGGATGGAATGGATCTTGCCTTGTGTTCAGTTGATACCCAAAACAGGATTGTACATTATGCAGGTGCAAATAGACCGATATTTATCATCCGAAATGGACAAATTCAGGTTGAAGAAATAAAAGCAACAAAAAAAGCAATAGGAGGTTTGACTGCGGACGATCAGCGTTTCGAGAGTCATGAGATAATCCTACAGGAAGGTGACACTTTTTATTTGACTACAGACGGTTATGCCGACACTTTTTCTGGAGAAAAAAACAAGAAACTGACAACAAAAAAATTTAAGGAAATCCTTGTCGGCATTCAGCAGAAGAACATGAAGGAGCAGAAAAAGTATTTGGAGGAGTTTATCGAAGACTGGAAGGGCGGAACAGAACAGGTGGATGATATCTTGGTTATTGGGATAAGGGTTTAGTCTCCCTGATAGTTCGGAGTCTGTAATCCTTTCAATCTTTATGCTATTCTAAATGCTTTTATGCTATTTTTTACTTAATTAAACGAAGTTACAAAATTTCAAGATTCAAAATTAATTATCACCTTCGGTAATTCGGAAGCCTTGTAAAATATAGGTTTTTGTGCTTGAGGTTACTGTTTAATGCTTTTTTTAGGGTGCTATCCTTATAATTTCGTATGGTAGGTTAACCTTTTTATGAACTTTTAGTTGTTTAGTGACTGTGATTATATCTACTGCGTTATTTTTAGTCCAAAGCTCGTTAATTGCCTTAAATACTTTTTGATTTTTTAGTAGATAAAAAACTTTCTCGTTTAGAATAGGCAATATTAAATCACACGCCTCTCTGTTATACATTAACTGACCTAAAACTAATTGCTCCAAGTCTATTGACTGGAACCCACAATTAAGCGCAGTACAAGTGTTTTTAGTAAAAATAATTGGAACATTACTCCAATCATTAGAGTTTATATCGATTAACATTTGTATAATAATAATTTCAAGGGTTGTATTCTCAAAAACTGAGCGTTTAGTAGACATTCGAGACACTCAATACGTGGTTCAATAGGTCCATGAATCGTGTGCCACTCAGACTCACTATTTTTATATAGAATCAAAACACTTTAGATTTATTTACAAACTCCCGAAATAATTCTATACGATAATAGTCCTTTTTCATGTTCGATAAATCGAGGTTAAGGTCCACTGAAAAAAAGGTTCAGCATATTGCTGGACCTTTTTTTTGTTGCCACAGAGAATTGTTTGCTACGCAAAGCAGGCCTTCGACCTCTGCGGGTCCACTGAATCAGTTCAATTGTATTCAAATCCCTTTGCCTCACTGGCTAGGGATTTTTTTTTGTTTCAATATGATTCAGTTCAATTCAAATTTTACCTATGCCTGTTTCAGCTAAGTTTCACGCTATAAATTATGTTTCAGTAACTGAAACG
>CANNMA010000076.1 GCA_947505805.1 bacterium | reverse complement strand
TGTGCGACAAGGTAAAAATATGAATATTCGATTTAATGGATTCACTCCATTGATGCAAGCGATACTCCAAGGAAATTTTGATATCGTTAGATTCTTGCTTGATCGTGGCAGTGAGATTAAACATAATGCAATTGATCTGAGAGGGGTGTTACATTATTTTAATCGTCAGTCTCTTGTAGCCGAGTCAAAATTTTTAAAATGTTTAGAACATGTAGTTCTGAGTGACTGGAGATATCTTAATCGTGAAAAATTTTCACAAGAAGATCTTTTGTTACAAGCATTACTTCTTCAGGATGATGAGTTTCAGGAAAAACTTGATGCGGCTTTTAGAGATCCTGTTCGAAAATGTAATGGTAAGCGTGTTCGTTTTGCTCCTGATACTAAGCCAAGTCCAGATGACTTTTAGAACTCATAAAAACAAAGATAGTAAAAATAAAAGAGCCGCCTGAATAGTTTTCAAGCGGCTCTTTTATGTAAATAGTTTATCTGTTACTTGAATTCTGTAAGTGAAAGCTTTTGTCCAGTAACATAATTATCTTTTAAGAATTTTAGCTGTTCGGTAAAGCTAATCATTTTGGGATTTGCTTTTTTACCTATTGTTAAAAGATCTATTAGGTTAACGGTGTTTTGGAGAACAAAGTCTTGAGCAAGCAGCTCTTGTCTTTTTTGTTTCCAAGGTACACTTTTGTCTTTTTCAGTTGTTTTTTTTGTTTCTTTTTTATCAGCTTCTTGTGCTTCGTGTGGCTTGATATGTCTTTTCAAAACACTTTCTCGGCCAAATTGCGATTGCATCCATTTGGCAATATCGCTTGGTGGGCTATAGGGTTCAATTAAAAAATCAGGAATTATGCCTTTCCCTTGAACGCATGTATCAAAGGGTAAATAATACAAAGATGTGGTCATTTTAAGAGCACATTCACCGTTTAGAGGAATAACTTCTTGGACAGAACCTTTACCAAAAGTGTCTATTCCAACAACAAATACGTTAAGGTGTTCTTTATCTTTCAGCTTTTCTGCATAAATACGCAATGATCCAACAAGAATTTCTGAAGATGAAGCGGTATAGTTATTGACGATAAAAAAAATCGGCACTCCCTCTTTGCGAGGTAATGGTTTTCGGTTTGTTTTCCATGATTCAATCACTTTGTTTTCATTGTTTTTGGTCGTTACAACAACAGAGCCTTTTGGTAAAAAGAGCCCAGCAATATCGATTGCTGCATCAAAAAGGCCACCAGTATTATTGCGTAGGTCAATAATGATTCCCTTACAATCTTTTTTATAGGAAACATCCATAATTTTTTCGACTTGCTCGCATGATTTTTCACTAAAAATGGAAAGCAGTAGATAGTAAATATCGTGTTGTTCAATGTAATAAGCTAGGGAGATTTCATCTTTAATAGTGTCTCGGGTTACCATAAATTCAAGTGGGTCAGCATGATTAGGACGTATAATTTTAAGGGTTACTTTACTGTTTTTTTCACCTCTTAATTTAATCATGACTTCATCGATTTTGAGACCCTTTACAATATGCTCATCGATTTGCACAATTTTGTCTCCAGCTTTAATGCCGGTTTTTTCAGAAGGACCATCTGGTACTGTTTCAATGATTGAAACAAACTCTTCATCAGCTTCTTTGTCTCCAGGAAGAATAACTCCAATACCACAGAATTCACTCGACATTTTTTCAGTGAGCATTTTGCATTCTTCTTGGCTTAAAAACATTGAATGAGGATCAAGATGAGCAAGTGCTTGGCATGCTTGTGCTACTGCTTCTTTTATTTGTTCAGGAACAAGTTTTCGATAATAACGATTTTGTGGACCATACATAAGACTTAGCGTATCATTCAGGGTCTGGAGCGATTCAACAAGTTGCTGATCAGTCTGGTTAAGTGTTGTTTGTATGATTTTTCCATGCACAGAAATAGTTATCAAAAATAACGATATGAGATACTGTTTTTTCACGGGACATCCTTTTTTATGAAAATCAAAGTAACATTAGAAAAAAGGGTACTGTGCTTTAGGGTGCCGTGTGAAGTGATTATAAAAAAGGAGTAGATAATGAGATTAGATAAAAGAATTTTCTTACGGGTTTTTCTGCTACTTGAAGTAATTGTTTTTTTGGGTTTTTATGTAATAAGCCCTAATGGGTTGCCATTGCTTTATAGCAAACAAGAGGATAATCAAAATATTGTACATCAAATAACAGTTTTAGAAAAAGAGGTTGCTGCACTAGAAAAGGATATTGATGCTTGGAATTCAGATCCTTTTTATAAAGAAAAAATTGCCAGAGAGCAGCTGCATATGATGCGGCCTAATGATGAAGTTTATGTCATAGTGTGATAAAGTACTGAGCAATAATTTTATTAATAGAAAGGATTATGTATGTATAATTTACCCTCTCTTCCGTATGCGTATGGAGCGTTAGAACCGTACATTGAAGCACAAATAATGGAATTGCATCATGCAAAGCATCAGCAAGCATATGTTGATGGATTAAATGACGCCCTTAAAAAGCATCCAGAACTTTTTGAAAAACCATTGATTGATCTTTTAAAAGACCTGAATGCGGTTCCTGCAGATATTCAGACTGCAGTTAGAAATCATGGAGGGGGAGTCTACAATCATACATTTTTTTGGAATGTGATGAATATAAAAGGTGGTGGTGAACCGGTTGGAAAATCAGGTCAGGCTATTGTAGATGTGTTTGGCAATTTTGAAGTTTTTAAAGATAAACTTTCAACAGCTGCACGTAGTCGTTTTGGAAGTGGTTGGGCATGGTTATCTGTTGATGCAAGCGGGACTCTGGTTATTTCATCAACTGCTAATCAAGATAATCCTATTTCTACAGGGTTATTTCCAATTCTTGGACTTGATGTGTGGGAGCATGCCTACTATCTTCAATATTTTAATCGCCGTACTGATTATATTTCTGCTTGGTGGAATATTGTAAATTGGAAACAAGTTGAAGAAAACTATCTAACGATTATTGGTGAATAATATGTATGAGCATTATGTTTGAATAACGTTGTGCAGATATCCTACTTGAGCCATAGCAGCTTGTTTTCTTTCTATGTTTTTTTTTCTTTCTTCTAATGCAAAACTGATAATTTCTTGTTCCAGAGGAAAACTATTGGGGTGTTCGTATTCAAATGACGTATAAAATCCTGATATCAATAATGATTGAGCTTCTATTTCCAGAGGATGAATTATTGTAACATTGGATGTGTCAAAAAAAGGTGTAGGCTCAGAAGATAAAAAAAATACATCTGAAAGATTATCGGAACTTAATAATGTTTGAGCTGAAAGCATTATGCAACCGTAAAAAAGATAAAATCTAAAAAAAGAACATTTAAACATAAAAAACCTCTAAAAATGGGATGCTTTTGTAGTGGAAGAAAGTAGGGGAAATCATTATAGGCAAGCGATATGTTTTTGAGAAGAATTTGATAAGTACTTAGAACTCTATTTTGAATTTTCAATTTATAAAAATTTATTTTTAATTATTGTTCAGATGTATCTTT
>CANNMA010000075.1 GCA_947505805.1 bacterium | reverse complement strand
ACTGGCTGCCGCAAAAACAGAATTAACGGGAACTCTCCCTTCATGGATTACAAAAATTACTGAACTATCCTCCAAAGGAACAACCACACTCTACGAACCAAACAACATTCCCAATGATAGCATTACCGGGTTCTATTTAAATTTGCCAACCTTTCAGCAAGATCCAAATAATTCAGGAAACTCCCTAATCAGTCTTTTTGAACAACCAATCATTGCTCAACCTGATTGGCTCAATAGATCTGGTACAGGAGATCAAAATTCTTGGTCTGGAGTCATTCCTAAAAATTCAGCTGGCGCCATTACCATGCTCAGAGGATGTTTAGGTGATTTTGAATCTGTACTTGATCTGAATATTTTTGACCCCTGCTTAACCATCATCTTTAAAAAAGCTCTTGCCCTTTCAGCCGATCCAAAGGACGCAACCGCTAGAACCTATAGCTCTTCTGAAACAGCACGTTGTGCTGCTTATATGACTGAAAAACAAGCGCTGATTAAAGAACAAGCAAGTACTGGGACAACATCTACAACACCAACAGGAGAGCAAATCACAACTCCTAATGTTGCTTCAACTGCAACCATTCCCACAGCTCAAGCAAGTGCTATTTCATCAGCAGAAGGGACAAACTAATGAAACATATCAAACTTTTTTTACTTGTTATAACCACATGTAGCTTGATTAGGGCTCCCTATCCCTCTATAAAAAATGCACAAATCATAAAAAAAATCTATGGCAAATCAAGCGCTGAGCTATCTATAAAATCGATTCTTTTCATGGAAGATCTTTTCTATCAATTAGATACTTTTTCTTCCTATAAAAAAATGTGCGCCTGTAAAATAGCAAGCACCATACTACAAAAAGAAGTAACGTTACGAAGAAAAACAGCTGAAACAGCAGATGAACATAACAAGTCACTTCTTGAATACCATTTAAAAATCTTAGAAATTCAGGCTGAACATTATGCTCGCTCTGTACGTTTATTAAAACAAGAAATGCCCTGGTATACCTATATCTTTGAAATGGCAACTAGAGCAGTAGAAAAAGCCTACCTTAGTATAGTTTCACTCTATCAACCGTATCATGATCCAGTTGCAGAACTTGCGGCAAACTTAACGCAGTACTCAACAATTGAGCAAACTGAAATTTTCACCAACCATCTTAAAACAGTTTCTTTTATCGCTGCTCAAAATAGAACTCCGTTACCTTTTATCATACGATTCTGGGACTATCCGCCCTACCGTCACTTTCTTATTGAAGGGGTAAAACACTATAAGTGTGAAGCAAAACCACAAGATGCCGCACTATTGGACGCTGGTGCTGATGTAGGATTAGATGCTGCAGCAACTGTAGCCGAACAAGCGGCTGTCGATGCTGGCAATGTTGCTGCTAAAGGAGCAACTGCAGCAGCCGAAGGTACAGTAGCCCCAGAAGCTGTTGAAGAAAGTGTTATGACTGAAGCTGGAATACAAGATCCTACAGCACTTGCAGATTTAACTCCTAAAGATTTAACAAGTGATTTTGAAGATATGAGCGAAGAAATGCAAAAATTATTTGAAGAACCAACAGATGCGCAAGTTGAAACCGCTATGGATGAAAGTGGAGCAGAGCTGGAAAAAGCAACTGATGTGTTTTCTAGTTCCATTGCTAAAACTTTAGAAAAATACATGAAGCCAAATGATATCGAAAAAGTAGATTTTGAGAAATTAATTAAGTCGCTCAAAGCAAAAGACATTAATGCTAAACAGTTTGAAACAATGATATCAGATTCAGCAAAAGGATTAAAAGATACCGCTGAAGATGCTCAAAAGCTCTTAAAAACAGTCGAAGAATTTGCAAAAGGTCCTGAAATGTATGAAAGAATAAACATCGCACTCAATCCACTTATAAAAAGCATTCATATGGTAGAAAAAACAGAAGAAATGTGTGGTGCGGTTGCAAAAAAAATCGGTGCCACTCTTAATAAAATTCCTGGTATAGAATCTGGCATGCAATCATTTACAAAATTTCTTGATGCTGCTCCAGAAGCAGATGCTTCCATCGGAGAAAAATTTGGTTTTTACCTCAAATCTCCTGGGCAAAGCACTATCCGATTTATGATAAAAGGAGCCATTAAAGTTTTCGGATTTGCAAGAAAATGCACTCTGACAAATATTTATCGTTATCTTATGAGTAAGCCAATGGGTAAAATGTTAGTTATGATGATAGAACAAAGTGAAGTAACTACTGGGGGACAAGTTGTTACATCATGGGTTAATGCAAGTGATGCACTCGTTTTTGCTAGCCTCACCAAACAGCAAACAGCTTTAACGAGTGAACTCATAAACTTTTCATCACAAGTTAGCGCATCACAAATCACTATTAAAAATGCTATCAATACACAATTTACTACGAACATAGCAAAAATTGCTTCTGAATTTTCTGTACAGTCAGATTCTTCTGGCAATCAAACAATGCTAGGAGCACTGCCTGAACTCTTTTCAGCCGAACAAACGTATGTTACCAATGCTTTAATTAATACTACGGTAAAAGAAGTTTTTTTAACGAACCCTTTATCTGATGATCAGATGTTTTATTATGCTCCTATGATGTTTCCAACAGAAAAAAATGCTCTATCAAACACATTACCCGATAGCATAAAAAATCGTTGGTATAATCTCTACCAAAATGGAAACTGGCAGTTCTGCAGGGTTGACTATTCTCAATACACCAGCTCTCCTGTCACAAGTTTTGTACAATACGAAGTGATTCCCCTTGGAACATCTACTTTTGCAGATGGAGATCCTGTAATTGCTGCACAAACAACTATTTTTGGTGAATATATTCCTACGGCTCGAAAAAAAGTAAAAAGTGTTGAAACATATACCATCTCAATTGAATGCATCCTTTTAGCAAAACCAATTAATCCATGCATAATGGGAATCATATATAATCAAGCGCGATGGATTTCAGGAGTAAAAGACTTTGAAAACCAAAATCGTCTTTTTTGTATCTACACAACTAAAGATCAAGCACCTGGAACCATGAATGTTGGATTTGCAGAAACGTTTTATCAGAATCAAAGCGCTGATACTATTAATCAAGATCAACTCAGCGACCAAGGAACGCTTGCAGGATTAACCAATACTTCAGGAGCCCCTTCAGGATTTAATGCTGTGTGGCCCGCATTTCAAATACTTTCAAAAGACATTGATGCTCTTGCACAACTACAACAAAAAAATCTTGTTAATCCTATTCCAAACCCTCGCGCTACTATTCAAGAGCTTGAAGTTGGAATTCCCTATACATTCACAATTGAAAATCAACCAAGCAGCGTAACGCTTACTATTACCAATAAAAGCACTGGAAAGGTTATATTCCCTTATAATCAAAACCCAACAGGAGAAGTTCAAACCGCTGGACTAACTGAAGAAAAAAACAAAATAAACCTTCTCAACCCGCTCTTTTTCTTGTATCACAACATCGGTTTTATGTCAGCAGGATGCTCAACTCAATTTATTATCAAAGAACCCCGCGAGCTTACGTATAATAACGAACAAATTGCAGCAATAACTACTGCTCTTACAGGAGGGCAATCATGAAGTTTTTTAGATTACTCTTTTTACTCTGTATATCTTTTCAGGTCTATTCAACACTAGATCTAACACAACCTGCTA
>CANNMA010000074.1 GCA_947505805.1 bacterium | reverse complement strand
TTAAAAAATGAAAGGCATAAGTATGTTTTCGTATGTTCGTGGAGTTGTGCAAAAAATTACTGAAAATCAGGTCACCGTTGATGTTCATGGGGTTGGTTTTGCTGTAACAGTTCCTAATCCAGAGCTCTTTTATAAAGACAAAGAAGTTACAGTGGTGACTTATTTGCATTGGAATGCAGAGCAGGGGCCAAGCTTATTTGGTTTTGCAAGCGACTATGAAAAAGCGGTTTTTCTTTTGATTATTGGGTGTTCGGGTGTTGGCCCTAAAATGGCTTTGTCTGTTTTGCAAACACTTTCTCCTACTACCTTTTTACACGCTATTCAAACAGCCGATATTAAAACATTGAGCGGTATTAGTGGTATTGGTCCTAAAAAAGCAGAACAGCTTATTGTTCAATTAAAACACAAGATTCAGTCGGTGCTTATTCAAGATTTTGCTGAAAGCGATGGGTATGACGCTAAGCTTCTTGAGCAGTGGAAAAATGTTTCTCAGGCGCTCCAGTCTTTAAGTTATTCAAAGCCTGAAATCGATCAAGCGATTGCATTTGTTGCTCAAGAAAGTGCAGGGACGCACCATTCATTTGATATAATTTTGCGCAAAGCACTTTCTTTTCTTGCTAAAAAAGTATAATTTTGTTCAGTTATTTGTTTTAAAAAAGCGCAGCCCAAATTAATTTTTCTACTGTTGCTTAGTGAGGAGCCTGGTATGATGTTGCTTGATCTTTTTAATCTGATCGACCAATGGTTGGCAGTTCCGTCGTTATTACTTTTTTTAGGAATAGGGGTTTTTTTAACGATTAAAACTCGTTTTATTCAGATTCGCGCATTTCCTCATTTTCTTTTTTTGATCAGAAAAGGGGTAAAACAGCACCATCAAGTTAAAAATGAAAAAACAATTAGTCCTATTCAAGCAATGTTTTCTGCTATGGCAACTACTATTGGAATGGGTAATATTGTTGGACCTTCCGTTGCAATTATGACAGGTGGCCCCGGCGCGCTTTTTTGGTTAGTTGCCTATTCATTTTTTGGAGCTGTTACAAAATTTACAGAAGTTCTTTTTGCGGTAAATATGCGGACTCGCTTACAAGACGGTACCGTTCTTGGCGGTCCTACTCAGTATCTTAAGCATGCATCATTGTTTCTTGCTCGTTGGTATGGGGCATTGACCCTTGTTATGTTTGCAGGATGGTCAGGAATGCAAGCAAATACCCTTGCAACTATTGGTACGATTGAATCTATTCCACGTTGGGCTACAGGGCTTTGGTTAGCTCTTGTTACTTTTTTTGTTCTTATCGGAGGGATCAAACGAATTGGGCAACTTGCAAGTAAAATAGTGCCTGTTATGTGTGTTTTATATCTTGGTTTTACCTTGAGTATTTTGCTCAGCGATCCTTATGCGCTTTTTGCAGGGATAAAACTTGTTATTGCAAGTGCGTTTTCTCCAAAAGCAGCATTTGGAGGCATTGTAGGTGGATCTCTTTTTACTGCCATGCGTATTGGGGTGCAGCGCAATATGCATATTACAGAAGCTGGACTTGGGACTTCATCCATTGCGCATTCGATGACTGATGTTGATAAGGCCTCTGATCAAGCTGTTTTAGCAATGTTTTCTATTATTGCAGATACCACTCTTGCACTACTTTCAGGGCTTCTTGTTATTGTAACTGGTCGTTGGATGACAACAGTTTTTAATCCTACGATTGTATATGAAATTTTTAAAAGCTATTCACCAGGTTTTGGTAAATGGGTTTTGCTTGCAAGTATTACTTTATTTGTGGTGACAACTGTTATTGGTAATTCATTCAATGCAAGTCAAAGCTTTGCATCATTTTTTGGCACTCGTGGTTTACGCTGGCTTTATCTTGTTTTAGTTTTGATAATTTTTGGTGGTTCTTTAATGCATGTGGAACTTGTTTGGCGCATGATGGGTGTTGTGCAAGACCTAGTGGCTATTCCTCATGTTATCGGTCTGTTTGTTTTAACCTTTATGTATGGAAAATTGCTTAAAATAGCATTTTAGAATGTATGAATAGTAGTAATTGGATAGGTAAAGCATCACTTTTTGTATGTTTTTTTTCTTTGTATGGTGCAGATAGTTTCTCTCCTGATGCTTTTAGAGTATCTTGCTCACGCATTCGTTCTTTTGAAGAACAACTTAGAGTGTTACGAGGACTCACTCCAGCAGATTCTTTAGATGATGATAACAAGATGATCTTATTTGAAAGCATTTTAGGTGAGGAAGTTTTTGGAGAGACAGCTCAAGATACTGCTTTACATCTTCTACAATTTTATGAGTTTTCCCCTACTCTTGCTTACTCTCAAAATGGTAGAACATTATTACATGTTGCTTCTTGGTGGGGAGCTTCGCGCATTGTTTCGTATCTTCTTGATCATGGAGTTGTTTCTTCTCAAAATTATGCAGGAGTCACTCCATTGCATGAAGCTTCGTATAGTTGTAATGGAGACTCTTTTGAAGTTGTTAGGCAATTAACTGAACGATTTCCTGAAGATGTTTTTTTAAGAGATATCTATGGAAAAACTCCTATAGCGCTTTTATCAGCTATTAATGAAAAATTTTGTCTGTTGTATCAAGCTGGTTCTTCTATAAATGATGTTGATAACTTTGGTAATACTTGTTTGCAAAATATGAGAAATCCAAAAGATGTAGAACAGCTTTGTAAGTGGGGGGCTGACGTTAATAAGGGATTTGTAGGTCAAACTTCTATGATCTATACACCGATGGAGTTTTTTTTGAAGCGTTATTCTTTGTTGATGTTAGAAAAAAACGATCATAGTCTTTTGCAAGCGGAAAAAGAAAAACAATCAGTAGGGGTCTTATTGTGGCATGGTGCTTTTATACCTGCGCATCTTTCGCCGGTTTATAGATCAGTTTTTGAAGATATCGACGATAAAGAGCATAGTCTCTTGATTAAAGAGGTTGTTTGTCAATGTAGTAGGGCGATAACTGATGTTGCCACCTGGATAAATGCACGAACAAAATTAGAAAAAAAAAGTGACGAACCATTTGGTTTTTCTGAAACATTTCATAAATCATTGGGAGATTCTTATAAAAAAGCGCTTTGTTTTTTAACGGCGCGGCAGTATGAGCTGGGAGAGCTTAATGTTTATGGAGTTATTAATACAGAACCTCTGCAGAAGTTGACCAATTGGGTTAAAGTGTATGGATCTTTGCCACTTTTAAAAGAAGCTATTCAGGATGAAGAGTCCAATAAAGAAGTAGGTAGACAGCTTATTGAAAATTTTCATCATAAAAATTGGGCTATTGATCCACTCGTTATTTTTCAGACATCATAGTAAGAATTTATCCAAAAATTAAAAATTAGAACTTATTCAAAAATAGAAGTTTATTAAGTTGAGGACAAATAAAGATAAAGACATATTCTCTATGTTTGCATAATTCAACAACAGCTTAACCTTTCAAAATGTTATTACCAGCTGTAGAAGATCGCGTCAGAGTGCTATGCGCTCTGGACAGATCGATTGAGCGTCTGTAACCCAAACGTTACTTTGTAAAAGTCCACATAATAGAAAACTTTTTAAATAAAAATATAATAATGGTTTGTACGCTCTATCAAATTAAAAATGATTTTTTCTTTGTAACGCCTGGATCCCCTACACTCACTCCCGCTAGTAGAGCGTAAAAAGCTCTACCACGCTGTCGTATCATTGGGGACGACATAAAAAAATTAAGCTATTCTCATTAAGAGCTTATCCGAAAATAGAATTTTAAAGAGTGAGCTACTATTGTTAAAAAAAGACCTTCTCATTAATGAAAGCAGTTTATTTTTTTATGTCATTACCAGCGAAACGAGAGCACAGCACAGTGC
>CANNMA010000073.1 GCA_947505805.1 bacterium | reverse complement strand
GATGCCCTCTGTGTGGCAATGATACAGAAACTTGCAAATGCGAGCAGCCTTTAAGCTGATAAAAAGCCACCTTTTCAAAAAGGTTAAGCTTAACCCCTTGCGTGTAAATTTCATAGTTGAAATATTTAAAATTAGATATATACTTATTAAAACAATATGAATTTTTTATAAATGGAAAAGGTTATACGATGAAAAAAATAAATACTTTTTTAGGCATGCTCTTTTGTATGCTCATGATAAGCCCACAGGTATATTCTGCTCAAGAACCAACAGAAGAAAATACAACCGATGATGATAGTGGTTATCCTCTGGACCCAGAAATAGTTGCATTCTTACAACAAGAAGAGATGGATCTCTTATTACCTTTTGCGCCTGAAGCTGCCAATCATTGTGCAACTATTGAACGATTAGCACTTCATAGACGTCTGACTAGAAATGGACAATCAGAAAACGATCCTATAGATCTTACTAAAGTCGCTTCTCTTATTGATCCTACTTTCAATGATGCTCAAATGGATTTTATTGCCCAACCATCTACTGTCGATGATCTATTTGCAGACATATCTGAAGCTAACCCATCTGCTAACATTAATTTTACAGATATTCCTTTATCCCTACTTTCTGCACCACTCACAATAAATGAGCTTGAGCCTGAAATTGATTTATTCACATCATTTACACCACGGCCTTCAAGTAATGTTACCATAAGCCACCCAACTCCTAGTGCACATGAAATGCGTACGAAAAGTTCATGTCTAGCCGGAATACACCGTGTTGGACCTTGTGGATGCAGAGCGCCAACCAGACAATTTCAACCCGAAGATGATTCTCTTACAGCATGCGCACTTTTATCTGATCAAAATTTTCTTATAGATGAAGATAGTGATGCTTCATTAGTGCTTCCTAAATCTTCAACAGCTTTGAATATTGACACTGAATCATCTGCAAGAAATCAAGCTCAAGAACAAGTTCACAACGATAAAAAATCTTATCAATGCGATATATGTAATAAAATCTTTACAACATCATCAAATTTAACAGCACATAAAAGAATTCACTCCGGGGAAAGACCTTTTACATGCGATATATGCGATACAAGCTTTATAATATCATCACATTTAACAACACATAAAAAAATTCACTCCGGAGAAAGACCTTTTACATGCGATATATGCGATACAAGCTTTATAAAATCATCACATTTAAAACAACATAAACGAACTCATAGCGGCGAAAGACCTTTTATATGCGATATATGCGATAAAAGCTTTACACAAACATCTTGCTTAACAATACATAAACGAATTCATACTGATAAAAAACCTTATGCATGCCCTATCTGTGATAAAACCTTTTCAGATACTTCAAATCTAAATAGACATAAACTAACTCATACTGGTGAAAGACCTTTTACATGCGATACAAGTACTACTTCATTACCAATTACTCAACTCCATCCTACAAGGTCATCTAAAAATGAATTTAGTAGTTTTTCATTAATACTTCCTGCATTTACTGCCACTAACACTAAATCGTCTACAAAAAAACTCTTAAAAAGAAAGCCTGCTGATTATAAATGCAGTCAATGTGGTTATCAGTCTTTAGATGGCCCAAATTTCAGAAGACATGTAAAAATTCATGCTGATATAAAACCCTATTCATGCCCTATCTGTGATAAAACCTTTTCAGATCGTTCAAATTTAAAAAGACATAACCAAACAGCTCATAAAGAGCAATACTCTTAAATTAAAAAACAATTAAAAAAATGGAGACTATAATGACTTATTTTTCAAAAACAACACTCTTTCTTGTTCTTACGCTAACATTCTATGCAGCCCATGCAGCAGAAAGAACTGGATCACTTATTGTGCCGCATTCAATAACTAATACTACCTACTCAAGCTGGCAAGCAATAACAAAAGATAATCAAAATCGCATCTTACTGGGCGGTAATTCTCGAACACCTAATGGACTATGGAAAGTTTCAGTCACTCGACTTACTCCTACAGGAGAACTTGATGCAACATTTGGACCCCATGGAACTGTATATCTTCCTCTTTCAGTAGGATTTAAAGATAATTCTTGCCATGCAATTCTTATTGATGCTCACAATAATATTCTTGTTATTGGTTCATCTTGCATCACTCGCACCAAAAAGAAATGTTTTTTAATTGTGCGGTTTACTTCTGAAGGTCTTCTTGATGGTTCTTTTGGACCGAATAAAAATGGCATAGTTCACATACTTTCACCTTTTGATACTACTTCATGCGAATGTAGTAGCGCTGTACTTGATCGTAATGGAGCAATTATTCTTGCAGGAACACTTTTTCAATCAAAAGATGAAGAATTATCCAATTTTCTTATTGCTCGCGTTACCAGTGCAGGAGACTTAGATCATTCTTTTGGAAGAGACGGATTTAATAGTATTCCAAACATACAACACGAATCAGCTGATATGTGCGATGGAATAGTCATCAATTCAAAAGGAAATCTTATTCTTGGTGGAACATCAAAAGATACCCTTGGGCATAACTGTTTTGCAGCTGCTCAATTAACACCACAAGGACTACTTGATACTTCATTTGGTACTAATGGAAATGGAACCATGTGTTATAATACTTCAGGACCTGGTTATGAAGAAGTCTGTCATGCAATTACCCTTGATCATAATGAACATATTGTCCTTGCAGGAAATTCATTTAATACACTCTTTAATTCTAATTTTTGTGTAACTCGAATAACCCCAGAAGGAACCATTGATCCCTCTTTTGGAGCAGGAGGAACAGTTTGTTTACCCTCTTTAGCCGCAGGATTATATGACGGTTGCTATAGCCTTGCTATTGATCATTTAGGAAGAATTATTCTCGGTGGCTCAACAAATACTAGTAATGGGACTGATGTTATCGCGACTGTACGACTTACTCACGCAGGAGATGTTGATACTTCTTTTGGCGATAATGGAATATTTTTTATGGGGTGCTTAATCAATGATGTCTGTCATACGATTATGACAGATGCTCAAGGATCTGTTTTTATTGCAGGGCTTAGCGAAGATCACCAAAGAAATACAAATTACATAATCGGTAAGGTAACTTCTGAAGGAGCTATTGATACTTCTTTTGGTAAATATGACGAAAACCATCAACCTGAAGCAGCATTAGTTTTACCTGAAGAAATACGAAGACGACAAATACAGTAACCAGTTATACATTTTTAAAGGGCGCATATCGGCGCCCTTTTTTAATAAGCAAAATTTGACCATCACCCCTTCTAGAGTGCTTTTATAAAAGTCCCTTTATACTCTAGGAGAGTAGACATGATAACACGAGCACAGAAACGATATTGTTTAGCCATTTTATTATTACTAACATTCATTCGTATATACCCTGTTCCTGCAAATACGATAGTGGCAACTATTCCTGTAGGAATAACCCCAGAACAAATCACTCTCACATCCAATAATCAGCTTGCTTATGTTCCAAACAATAATAATTATGGTGTTACTGTCACCGGATCAACTGTCAATGCTGACAGCGTAAGCGTCATAAATCTCACCAATAATACTCTTTTAGAAACTATTTATGATCCTAGCTTTAGCCAACCCTATACCATAACAATAAATCCAGCCGGAACCAAGGCATATGTCACGAATAGCAACAGTACAACAATCAGTATTATCAATCTTGCAACAAATACTGTTACAGGAACTATTCCTGGATTTCATGGACCAACTGGAATGGCTATAACACTTGATGGGCTTACTGGCTATGTAAATAATTATAATAAGAGCTTATACGAAAATTCAACACTTAGACAAAAGCCTTATAGAGCAAGCTAATTGAAGAAATGCTAGGCTTGCTTCTAAAGTTTTTGACCAACAAATTTTTAGACCTCTGTACCATGATAAAAT
>CANNMA010000072.1 GCA_947505805.1 bacterium | reverse complement strand
TGCAATTCGTTCAAAGCTAATCCTACTCTACAAAACAGCTGCTTTTTCTCAGTTCGATCCTAACGATCAAGATCTCCTCAAGCCAACTGTTTATTCTTTATAACACAGCTTAAAGATATAAGATCTCTAGCGCAATATTATTTATGATGAATAATTTGTCCATATCTGTTCACTTTGATGAAAAGAAGCATCCCCTTCAACCGGAAGATAAAGCCTTGTAAAATGTTTTCCCGCATGTAAAACATTGATAATTTGTCCTTCTGTACCTGCCGTTTTGTGAAAATGCAGTCTTTGGTTCTCAGCATTGAAAGTAAATATATTAATTTTCCTTTTCCCAATAGCAGCTATTAAATCTGCAGGACACCTCATGCCCTCACGGAATGGAATATACGTTTCAGGCCCCCCTACAGTACGTAATCGCTCAGCGTATTCTTTTACGTGGTTTTCTAAAATTAAAGCTTTAACTCTATCGACTGGAAACTTAGCTTCTACATTTTGAATTCCTTCGAGAGAAATACGAAAGTGCTGCATGCTATTAAACATTGAAGCATATTGATTTTTTTCTTTTATAAATTGCCTTATATCTTCGGGAACATAAGGGGTATTTTCATCGTCAGCTAATATTTCTATATAATGTTCATAAAGAAGATTTCTAAAGTCATCAATGTGTTGACCATTTTGAACAGCATCACATAATTCCGCTCTCATTTGTGCAGCTCTAATTTGAATAACTTGAGAAGAATCTCCAGGTTCAGTGAAGGCAGCATGAAAAAAACAATCTCCATCTCCAATGGTAGGACAAGTGAAATATTCATAAACGATAGTAGTCTGATTGTGTACACAGAAACACTGCAATTTTTGAATTGAAGAGACGTCAAGGTGATCTACGTGGGTTTTTGTTGTTTGAAACAGCGCTTTTAAATCCTTCTTAAAGGATTGAGCTGGATCTCTAAAAGGTTCTGCTTTTGGCACATAGGACCCAAAGGATAATTCTGGTTCATCACCTGGTTTACTTATAAAATTTTCTTTTTTTTCTTTTTTGATAATAGGACCAAAAGCATCCCAAGCTCCTGTTAAACTTTCGTTGATGACCATCAAATCAAATCCTAATCCTGTCTTTTCAACAACAGTACGTGTTCGATCCAATCCCCATAAATCCTGATTTTTAAAAATAATCCTATGAGGATTTACTTTTGTATCTTTCAAAGTAGCTTCAACCGAATGATCATCAATCACAGCCAAGACAATTCTTATTTTCTCAAGATCTGACTTCTTAATAATACCTTTTGGAAATAAAAGCTGACGAGCATTGATTCCTTGTTTTACAGCTTCTAAAAATTCATTTATCTCTGTACTTGAAGGGTACGCTTGTGATGAACAATCAAGAAGAGCATCAAGAGCAGAAACCAGCTCAGATGGATAGCTTCTGAAAAAATTTACATCAACAAATGACCAAACACCCTGTAGAAAATTAAAAAAATGTATATTCATTGATGCTATTGGTGCTAAGTTTGAAAAGAAATCTTGAGGTCTCGAGGTATAATAGTCTAAAAATACATGACCTTTCGTGATCCTGCTGCCTTGTGCCTTTTCTTTTTTTATAGGTAACCCTTTTCTTTCGTATAGCCCGTTAATTATTCCTTGAAGAAAAAGAGTATCTGCGTTCTTTTTTGTTAATTCTGTCGCTAAGAAGTCAGCAGAACGTTCCACTTGTTCACGATGATGACTTAGAGCAGACGCACCATCCCTTTTCACATGAACAATATAGAAAATGTTATTATGGTTAACCAAAATATCAGCAAATTCAAATTTGTTACCTGCGTCTCCTAAAGAAACATTTATTCTGTCTAAAAGAATTGCTCTCCACCCAGATTTCTTATTAATCTCTTGTACTGCCCTTAAATTATATTTTGCTTCTTTATAATCCGCTTTTTTTTCCTCTGTCGACCGACTAGTGTCTTCCAGAGAGTAGTCTGGTAGGTGTAATGAAACGCTTGGCTTCTTTACTTGGCGCAATATTCTTTTTATCCCTTCAAAACGTGATACATCCACTTGATACCAATGATTTCGATCAAATCTATAGAAATTTTCGTTGTATTTTAAAGGTAAAGAGTAAAAAATTTGCCGTACAACAAACTCTCTTGGAGATTTAAGTCTTGGCTTCCAAACTTGAATTGTTTCGGGGAAAGAAGATTCAGGAGCTAACTCTGCAAATATATCAAAAATAGAATGCGCTTTGCTTTCTCCAAATTGAAGCTTTTTACTCTTCATTTCCTTCCATAAAGTATGATGAAGAAATATTAACTCTTTTCCTTCAGGGGTTTTGAACAATCTTTCTAGTTGTTGATTGAGCGCTGTTATTAGCTCTGATTCTTTAATTTCATCGTCTATAAATTCTCTCATACGACTATGAATATGAAAGTTGAGATCATTTGTTAAAGTAAAAAAATACATGGCAATCTTACTAAGAGACTGCAAAGTCTGTTCAGAAGTTGCCTGATCTGATGAATTAACCGTAAACTTTAAATGATCTGTTCCTTCTATAACATGATGAGTTTTTACAGATTTATTGGGCAGCAAAGTAATTGTTTTTAACTCTTCAGAGCCAACTTCCAAACCATAAACCTCTATTGGTTGTGGCACCGCTACTTTTTTTCGTGTTGAAGAAGGATTAGAAATTCTATAATGAGCTGCATGAAATTCTTTAATTTGATCGGGGTTACAGATCTGCCCAGATGTTACCAAACGCAATCCCCATTGAGGAATAATACAATCTGGGTTCAGTAAGCTACCCCATTTTCCAAGTCCATAAACCATTGCTTTGTGTGCAGAAAAGGGGAAAATAATAAGGGCAGCTTGAAAATCAAACCCATTATAAGGTCCAATACGACGCTCAGTTAAGGTCTTTAGTAACGCTACAGATCTTAGCTCTTCACGTTTTTTAAACAACTGAAGGATATAATAGGTTTTCTCTCCCTCGTTTGGGGTTAAAATCGTTTTTTCATCTTTTAAAATCCAATGCTTCTGTTCTTGTATTTCTTGTTCAGTTACTGCAAAGCTTATGTCTCTATCTGTTGCTAAACTTGGCCTCAAAAAACGTAAGCCTAAATCTTTGAATGTAGGATGTTGATCCCAATCCGTTTGGGTGGCATAAGGAATAAGGGAAGAATTCACTATTAATAAGGAATATGTATCAGGATAAGAGGAATGAAATGGAAGAGAAGCAATATCTAAACAAGGATATGCTTTTATAGATTCAGTCTTAGAAGATAAAACAGGATCGATAAGTCTTGCGGAAGAAAGAGACTTCAAAATTGTTTCATATTCCGAGTAAAATTCTCTTTTAAATCCTTCTATAATTGTATTTATAGAATTGGCTATGAGATTCCCTTCCTTAATTCCCAAAAATTTTTTGAGAGGATCTTCTGAAATACCTACTTGTTTAGCAAATGTTCTTTTGTTTGTAGCTTTTTCAAATTTTATGTGAAGAGATTTTCTGATTTCTTCAATGACTTCTGGACTTTCTCCTGTGCCAAAAACTGCGGAAAAAAGACTATAGAAAAAGACAAAAACTAAAAAAATATAGATTTTTCTAAGCTTTGACAGATATCTTAAATCCAGGCTTAGAAGATTTTGGATTTTTATTTTTTTTATCATATTTATCTCCAAGCAAAGCTACATAATGCACACCTTCAGAACCTATAGTAACATTAAACACAAGCATTCGGATATTTGTTTATAACCCCATATTAAGGAGACCATCTCTAAACGGGGGGTCACTCAGTAACAACCACTTTATCAAGTAGCCGATAAACTGTAGCCTTATGAACCTTGAATATTTTGGCTATTTCGCTGATTGATTTATCCTCGCTTACCAATAGTAGCGCTAAGGTCCTTTGCTCATCATTCATTTTCCTAGGTCTGCCAAACCGCACTCCACGA
>CANNMA010000071.1 GCA_947505805.1 bacterium | reverse complement strand
GTTCTGTATGCTGGGTAGCGATCAAGAGCGGATACTTTTTCAGCCATGGGGATTCCTTGCATGTTTTGGAAGGGGTTTTTCATAATAAGATGTTTTGTCAGTATACCATATTTTTTAAGACCGATTAACTAGTTCAGAAGAAGCTTATTTTTTAATAATTTCTAGACAAAAAAGTTTGATTATAGGTACGGTTAAAAAACTAATTTAAAAAAAGGATCATGTGTGAAAAAAATAATAATCATAACAACAATCATTTTTGTGTTGTTAGCGCTCTGTTTTTCTGAATTGTTGTATTCGAAAATCAAAGAGGCTCGCGATTGCAGATATTTTATCGATATTAAAAAAGGCCTCTGTGAAGACAAAGGCCTTTAACATTTTTAATGCATATTTTAGTGACTATGCTGGAATAATTTTGAAAGAGCCAATAACTAATGATTTTTCAAGTTCAAGAGTTATTTTTCCATTAAGTTCTTTTTCAAAATCAAAAAGTGTGGAGTATTCAGTTGTTGAAATATAGTCAAAAACTTCTGATGATAGTTTGAGTGTAACATCCCCCTGAATTTTTTTATTCAAAAGTTCTTCTTTGATGTGACGCAAAAGAGCATAACTTTCTGCTTGAACAGAAGGGGTAACTCCTACTCCGCAGCACATTTTACACGTATCGGTTAGTTCTTTGATAAGTGTTTTACCAGAACGTTTTCTTGTCATTTGTACAAGTCCAAATTCAGATATTTTTAAAAGTACTGATTGGAACTTATCTTTCTCTTTCAGTGTTTTTTCAAAGAATCTGAAAAGTTTTTGTTTATTTGCACCACTTGCCATATCAATAAAATCGATAACAATAAGCCCGCCGATATTGCGGATCTTTAGTTGTCGAGTAACTTCTTCAGCTGCTTCCATGTTTGTTTTAAAGATGGTTTCTTCCATATTGGAACGACCAATAAAGCGCCCAGTATTAACATCAACAACGGTCATAGCTTCAGTTGCTTCAATAACAATGGAACCACCTGATTTAAGATCAACTTTTGAATTGAGGCATTCTTTAATTTGTCTTTCTATTTGAGAGCGTTCAAATAGAGGAGACTTACCTGTATAGAGCTTAATTTTTTCTGAAAATTCAGGAGCTATATCTTTAACAAATTGAACAAGCTTTTTTTGTAATTCTTTGCTGTCCACGACTACTTCTTCAACATCATCATCAAGATGATCACGAACAACTTGCAATGCTAAAGGAATATCTTCGTGAATTTTTTCTCCGACAGCAGCAGTTTTTTGGTTTTTTTCGATTTCATTCCAAGTATTTACAAGAAATTTAATATCTTGAACAATATCCTTTTCAACCCGATGTTCAGAGGATGTTCGTATGATAGCCCCCATTCCTTCTGGAAGATTATTTGATACAAGTTCGCGCAACCTTACTCGTTCTTCTCGTTCATCTATTTTTTTTGAAATTCCAACGCGTGGGATGGTTGGCATTAAAACGATGAATCTACCAGGTAATGTAAAGCAGGTTGTGAGTTTTGCTCCTTTTTCATTAACTGGTTCTTTGCTAACTTGTACAAGAAGCAATTCGCCCTCTTTTAATATCTTTGCAATATCAGCGGCTTGGCGCGGGCCCGCCTTTCTTTCTTTCTTGTCAGTTGACTCAAAGTCACTAAAGTTTTGTGACATTCTATTGATAGCAAGTTCGCGATCAATTTCTGAAATATGAAGAAAGCCAGATTTTTCTTGTCCAATATCTACAAATGCGGTCTGAATTCCTGGCAAAACTTTAGTTACCAATGCTTGGTAAAAAGATTTTTCCAGGAGATTTCCTGAATGTGACCAGAAATAAATGTTTTGGAGCTTGTCTTCTTCGGTTATGGCAACGCGTGTTTGCCATGGCTCTTCATTTATGAAGATTTTTTTCATGCTTTCCTCGATGGTGCTTTTTATAAAATTTTTATCCTACCCTGTTTAAGATAAGTATACAGAATAAAGGTTTTTATTTATAGCTCTTTGCGCCTTTCCCCTTTAGAGGCCTTTTTTTAAGCCAAGAAGACATAAAATTTGTTTTTACAGCTCCTTTTTATTCAAAGGCTTTAAAATCAATGACTGTTTTTTGAAGAGCCTTTTTTTATAAGCTCCAACAGGCTTATTTAAAGTAGCAAACTTTTAAAAACCATGGTATCGTTGCCCTGTATGTCAAAAAGTGAAAAAATTTTCTAATAAGGAAGGAATTCTATGCAAATACGTTCATTTTTATCGGTTCTTTTGTTGATTGTTCCGTTAATGGGTTTAACGAGCTGCTACAAAAAGAAAAAGTGTGAAAATAAAAATAGCAAAATGGCGCAATCTGTTGGGAAAGGCTTTCCTCTTTCAGGTTCAAAAAAGAACATGAAACACTATGGTGATGATTTAGATGCTTTTATTCTTGATGATGAAGAAAGCGTTAGTCCACAATCAGTTAAGCTTAATGGTAGACAGCAATTAGCATTCTATGAAGATGAAGGTTCACGACAAGCTTTTGTTCCCGTTGTATTCGATTTTGATAGATATGAAATCAGAAAAGACCAAGAGCCAGTTGTGCAATTAGATGTTGAAACTGCTAAAGTTGCAACCGCAGAAGGTAAAGTTTTAAAAGTTGAAGGACATGCAGATAAGCATTATATCAGCGAACTTTATAATCTTGCTGTTTCTCAAAAACGTGCTCATACCATGGCAAATAAGTTAGCTGAATCAGGAATTGATAAAGATGCGCTAAAGCCAGTTGGTTTTGGAGCAACAAGACCTGCAGTTGATTTACCAGGTAAAGTTGAAGCAAATAGACGCGTTGAAATTGTTGCGCTTGGTGCATAATAATTTTGCGTAAAATTTAAAATAAAAAGGGGCTCATGAAAGTGAGCCCCTTTTTATTGTGTCTATTTTTAAACGACTCACTTTTTCGATTGCATGCTTCTTCTATTGCTTTCTTGTTTGCTTTATACTCAGATACATGAAAACAGTTAAAGTAATTATAGAAAGGGGCTTTTATGGGTTTATCTTCAGAAAAAAATAGTTTGTATTATGTAACCAGTAGTGCAAAAAAATGCAAAAGAGCAGAACAATTTTTACCAGACAATGCTTCTTTTAGACTTGAACAGGTAGACGTTCATTTGTTTGAAGAGCAGACAGATGATCAGCAAGCGATAGCTCTTGCTAAAGCGCATCAGGCTTGGGGGCTTGTTCAAAAACCACTACTTATTAATGATGGTGGTATTTATTTTCATAAGTATAAAAATTTCCCAGGAACATTTGCCAAGTACGTCTATCAAGGGCTTGGAATTGAAGGAATTTGTCGATTAATGGATGATGGAGACGAACTAAGTGTTAAAACAACAGACATTGTAATGTGGGGACCTGATCAGTATAAAATTTTTACCATAGAAGAATCAGGAACATTTAAAGAAAAAAACCTAAGAGCTCTTGTAGATACAACAAATGCAACATCGAGTTTTTTTGAAAACATGTTTGTTCCTCATGGGTTTAATCAAACCTATACAGAACTTGAACAACAGCCAGAAATATATAATCAAATCTATTATCGATCTATCGCCATGAAACAGATTGTTGAATTTGTTAATAACAACTCAGCAATGATCTTTAAAAAATAAGAAAAATAAAAAGTTTCAAAATAGAATGCAACGATTTTTCATTCTAGCATGCTCTTTTTAAGACATTGCGCTGGTTGAGTTTTTGATGATCAACTATCCATTCATTTCTACAGATAGTGGAGGCCTGTTTACCCAATAAATATTCCAGTTTAGAGGGTCATATTTTCTTATATACCTACTTTCTATATGATCGATTATGCTTCTTAAATGCCATTTTTGTGTAGCAGTAGCGGTAGGAAGTTCAAGATATTGTTCCATAAGATCAACATTATGATAGTTAGGGTGTTCTGCATTATGAATAATTTTCTCTTGCCAAAAAGCAATATTTTGATTGATCATAGCGTGAAGTCGCAATTGATAAGCGGGTGTTTCATAGTAGGAGCTAGGGCTAGTGCTTTTAGGGTCAGTTGACTGTGCCGGTTTGATATTTATGGAAGCGCTGAAAAATGTTATAAGCGCCATGATTACAAGTCTGTTTTTTTGAAAATTCATAATCTATTCTTTTAAAAAAATTAAATATATACAAATTGTATAATACAATAAA
>CANNMA010000070.1 GCA_947505805.1 bacterium | reverse complement strand
GTTGCATGTGGCAAACTGCTTTGAAAAGGGAAGATAGTTATGAGTAGCAAGTGTATGAAGATTCCATGCATTGCTATACAAAAGGCCATAAGCTCCACCTAATGCTGAAGTTGCTATGGCTAAAGAAATAAGCGGTGTGAGAATTGCAAGCATTCCCGGGAATATTTTTTGGATGAGTGTTGGAAATGCCGTTACATAATTTGTTTGGTGTCCTAAAAGTTCTCCAAGTGCTCCGTAAAACGCCAGCTGGTAGAGCATTAAAAGTCCCATAACTATAAAAAACGAGTAGACGATAGCCCGCCCAGCATTTTTTTGAGGATCTTCAATAACTTTACTCAAAGAGCAGGTTGCTTCAAATCCTAAGAAACAGAAGATAACAAGTGGTAAAGAAAGTGGAATTCCTTCCCACATGACTTCTGGTGATGCAAGGTTAATAAAATCAAAACACCATAGTCCTGCTCCCAAAGCAAAAAGAAGAGGAATTGATTTAGTGATTAAGAAAATATATTGAATTTTTTTTCCCACAGAACCGCTAAAAAGATTGAGCCCTACAAAAAGAGCAATAATGCATCCATCAAGGGTAAAAACAGAAAAGCGATCAAAAAAGGGGATACTTTTTTGTAAAAACATATTGAAAACATGAACCCCTAATGTTGGCGTGGCAAGCTTTCCTACAAAGTAACTCCAGGTGCTCAAAAATCCCCAGTAAGGGCTTAGTGATGCACCAAAGGCATAAAAACTACCTTCTTTATAAAGAGTCATAAGTCGAGCGATTGAAAGCGCTAACGGAAGCATGAGTATTCCTGCTATACCGTACAAAAGAGCTCCAAGAGGACCTACTTTTTGTGCTAAGACAACGGTGTTTATGAATACCCCCGTTCCTAGCATAATGTTGATATTTACAAAGAGCGCTGCAAAAAGGGAAAGCTTATGATGGGTTGACATGGGGGGTCAATCCTTTCGATATTATTTTTTTTGTGAGCAGCAGTAGAGGGCAATCGATCCTGCAATTGCTGCATTGAGTGATTCAACATCTCCTGATGTGGGGAGCGTAAGAAGGCTATCACAATTTTTTAACCATTCGTGCGGAATCCCATTTGCTTCATTTCCTACTACAAGAAGGGGCTGAGAAAGGTCAAGATCGGTAGGTTTTTTACCTTTATGTGTTTCTAGTGCGCACAGATTAAAGTTTTTTTTATTGGTAAGAAGTTCTTGCCATGACCATTTAAAAAGTTTTACCTGAGCAATTGTTCCTGCAGAAGCTTGGACAACTTTAGGAGCATAAGGATCGCATCCTTCAATAAGTACTACCGAAGAATATCCAAAGGCAGCACAAGATCTGATGAGTGTTCCCATATTTCCAGGATCTGCAATATGAGCAAGGACAAGCCCTGGAGTTAAATCGGCAGCTTGGGGTGCTTTGGGAATAGAAAAGATTCCTAAAATGCCACTGGCAGTTGTGCTAGCGCTTATTCGATCCATAGTTTGTGCAGATACGTACGTTGGGGTAACGCTTGCTGGCAAAGTACCTGTAAATGTTTCAATCACATACACTTCGTGAGGCATTAAGCCTGATTCTATAAGTGTTGTGACTGTTCTTATGCCTTCGGCGATAAAAAGTTGTGCTTCTTGGCGACCTTTTGATGTATGGAGGGCACAGATTTCTTTGTTAGTGAGGGAAGAAAAACTCATGGTGAATTGGTCCTTTAAAATGAAACTACCTTTGTTAGCGATCTTCTGAGTGTATCAGGTATCGTAAACAAAGGTAGTCGTCTAAGTCTTGAGGATATGTTTATTGAGCTTTTTTAGCTTGCTTGGCAGCTTGTTTTTTTGCTTTATTGTCTCTGTAACGAGTCATTCCTGCATCTACGTCATTTTCTATTTCTTCTGCTAATTCTTCAACATCATTAGCAACACGTTTAATTGCTTTTTTAGCTTTAGCAACAAATCCTTTTTTATCTTTTACTACAATTGTATGGCAGCATTTGTGTCTTTTGCTCTTATGGCCTGGTTTTGATTTTTCAAGGCATACGGTTGCTGTTCCAGCTGCGATTGCAGTGACAACCCATTTACCAGATTCTGTTTCGCTAATCATAACAACATCGTGTCCGTCAGTAATACGCATGGTTACCGCATTTACTTTTTGTTCGTCTCCGACGGTCATTTCTTCTTTGAATCTGCCCATATGAGCAAAGAGGGCAACCCCTGCTGCATTTAAAAATTCAGGGGCAGCAAGTAGTGCGATTGCTGTAAGTATAAGAAATTGTTTTTTCATTGTTTTCTCCGTGTATTGTTAGGAGGGTTACTACATGTATTTAAACAGTATTTTTACTTGTAGCATAAAAAATATTCATTGCGGGAGAAAAATAAAAAAGTATGGAAAAAATCTTATTCAGGCAAAGTTTTATTGTTTAAGGGGATCTCCATAGTGATGTCTATTTACAAGTGATTCTTCTTCAAGTTCTTTAGAATCATTTGGGTAAACTGTAATAGTGTGATGGGCTATTTCAGTTTTTTTGGGAAAATTAAACTTAAGAATATCGGTTTGTGCAAGTGCTTTTTGTCTTGCTTCTTCATCTGTTCTTGTAGCTGAAGTTCCTCGTTGGGGAGTTGTTTGAACGTCATAGGTTATGTTTAACATATAGTCCGCCGGTAAATGATCTGTAGCGGGAATGTCAGCAAAAGAAAATGTATGATACGTTTCTATTCCTTCATCTGTTGGGTCGGCTAATTTTATTTCTGAAATGCCATGAACTGTTTTTCCATTAACTGTTTTTTGAGGAAATGAAACAATGGGGTCATGTTCTGGTCCGCCGGTTATATTTTTTTTACGAACTTCAATTCCAGTGACGGTAATTTCTTTACCCATAGCGCTCGAGTAATTTTTTTTTTTTATATAGAAAGTAGCTCGATGAGCTACAGCATTAGGTATTTCATTACTGTCATCTTCTGTAACATCGTTAATAACATGAATAAGAGGCAGTTCAGAATCTTTTTTTTCAGATTTTTCTGGTGATTCGATAGGAAACATAAAAGCAACAACTAATAAAAAACAGACTGCTAAAAATAAGATATGACGTATACGCATGGTCTTTCTCCTTTAATATTATTTTTATTTTTCAAGACCAAAAGGACGTTCATGGTCTTCAGTATGCTGTTCACTATTTTCATGAGAACCGAATAATTGTCTTGATTCAGTAGGCATAAAGTGATGGTTTTCCATCTTGTTTTGTTCGTGATTTTCTTCTGAAAGAGTATGGTCTTGGTCATTGTGTTCATCTTCATGGCTTGTTCTTGCGTGATCAAACATGTGAGTATGATTTTCTGGGTGAGAGCGTTTTTGTAGATGATTATTGTGATGCTCATCTCTTTCATCATCTGTTTTTTCTTCAGCTTCTGGGCGATGTGGTTGTTTGAATTGCCCAACAAGTTCTTTTTTAACAATAACGGGCTGAATATAAGTTTTATTGTTGGTGCAATAGGTTATTGTTCCCTTGCCAACTTCTTTGGCAACGATAGAAAATTCCCATTCAACAGATGGTTTTTTGGAATGAATAGTATTTTTTTTGATAGCATTCATTTCACCCGAAATTATACGTGGATTGCTTGAACTAATGCTGCCTCCTGTACCATGAGCCACTACTTTTTTCTCATTAACATGCAGAGTGATTGGTTCTTCTTTAACGGATGCTTGGGTTGTTTCAAATGTGTCATCTTGCATGCTGACATCAAACCAAATAGTTCTAATTTGTTGTGTTAAAAATTCAAACTGAGTCTTCATTGTTTCAAAAAATTGTTGTTCAGCTTTTTCTTGTGCTTCCCAGGCATTTTTTACCATTCCTTTGAAATTCATTGGTTTAGGAAGTCCAGCTGGAGTAGGTTTTATTTCTACATGGAATGCAGGAATCAATTGTGTGTGGTTTGCCCCAGTACCTTGAGCTTTAAAGACAGTGAATCTTCCAGGACGAGCATCGTGTGGAATCATGATTCTGTGAAAACCGGTATGTTCATCGAGTTCTTCTCTATGCAAAAATGGAGCGTGTTCACGACTTTGAATAGCATATCGTTCATGTTCATTATGAAGGCCTTCAAGATTATGAGACGATCCTGGGGTCATAAAAATAGTTGGGACAGAGCGATCTCTTTCTGCCGTTGCAAGACGTTCATTTTCAGTAGGGCGGTCTAGTTCTTCTTCATCAGGCATGATTGATGAAGAAGAAAGAGGAGGAGTAGAAAATTGGTTGCCAAATGGCATGCGCTGTTTTTCAGTTTCTGTATTACCAAATGGTTGTGGTTCTTGACGCATCATTGACCATAGTTGGGTACTACCGACAAGTACTATGATGCAGCAGGTAATTTTTACTACTCTCTCCATTGTAATCTCCTTTTTTATAATTCTTATTTAATAGTTATGGTAATAGAATCTTGTTGAGTCGGCGGTTTTTGTGGCTCAGATACTTCTGAATGACGGCGCATTAAGCCTCTTTCTTTTGACGGACGATGAGGGGGCGTTAAGTTTGTCCCATAGTATGTGGTTGTGATAGTATAGTTGAGAATAAATTGGCCTTTAGGAGCACCTTGGGGAACAACAAG
>CANNMA010000069.1 GCA_947505805.1 bacterium | reverse complement strand
CATATAAAAGGTCTTTCGCCGCTATGAGTTCGTTTATGTTGTTTTAAATGTGATGATTTTATAAAGCTTGTATCGCATATATCGCATGTAAAAGGTCTTTCTCTTTCTCCGGAGTGAATTTTTTTATGTGTTGTTAAATGTTGTGATTGTGTAAAGCTTTTATTACATATATCGCATGTAAAAGGTTTTTCACCCGTATGCATTCGTTTATGTGTTATTAAATTTGATTTTTGTGTACACCTTTTATCGCATATATCGCATTGATAAGATTTTTTACCATTGTGAACTTGTTCTTGAGCTTGATTTCTTGCAGATGATTCAGTGTCAATATTCAAAGCTGTTGAGGATTTAGGAAGCACTAATGAAGCATCACTGTCTTCATCTATAAGAAAATTTTGATCAGATAAAAGTGCGCATGCTGCAAGAGAATCATCTTCGGGTTGAAATTGTCTGGTTGGCGCTCTGCATCCACAAGGTCCAACACGGTGTATTCCGGCTAGACATGAACTGTTCGTACGCATTTGATGTGCACTAGGAGTTGGGTGGCTTATGGTAACATGACTTGAAGGCTGTGGTGTAAATGATGTGAATAAATCAATTTCAGGCTCAAGCTCATTTATTGTGAGTGGTGCAGAAAATAGGGACAAAGGAATATCTGTAAAATTAATGTTAGCAGATGGGTTAGCTTCAGATATGTCTGCAAATAGATCATCGACAGTAGATGGTTGGGCAATAAAATTCATTTGAGCATGATTGAAAGTAGGATCAATAAGAGAAGCGACTTTAGTAAGATCTATAGGATCGTTTTCTGATTGTCCATTTCTAGTTAGACGTCTATGAAGTGCTAATCGTTCAATAGTTGCACAATGATTGGCAGCTTCAGGCGCAAAAGGTAATAAGAGATCCATGTCTTCTTGTTGTAGGAATGCAACTATTTCTGGGTCCAGAGGATAACTACTATCATCATCGGTTGTATTTTCTTCTGTTGGTTCTTGAGCAGAATATGCCTGTGGGCTTATCATGAGCATACAAAAGAGCATGCCTAAAAGAGTATTTATTTTTTTCATCGTATAACCTTTTCCATTTATAAAAAATTCATATTGTTTTAATAAGCATACACCTAATTTTAAGTATTTCAAATATGTAATTTAAAAGCAGATGGTTAAGTTTAATTTTTTTGAAAAGGTGGCTTTTTATCAGCTTCAATGCTGCTCGCACTTGCAAGTTTCTGTATCATTGCCACACAGAGGGCATCGGCTTTCCAATTCCATTGGATCAGTAATTTCAGTTGTTTGATCCGCTGAACTGCTCGGTAGGCCTTGTTCAGTCTGTGGTGCGCTCGTTTCTGAAGGTCTTTCACCAGTATGAGTTGGTTTATGTCTATTTAGACTTGATAATATTGTAAAGCTTTTATCGCATATATCGCATGCATAAGGTTTTTCACCCGTATGAGTTCGTTTATGGGTTTTTAAGGTTGATGATGTTGTAAAGCTTTTATCACATTGATCGCATGGATAAGGTTTTTCACCGGTATGAATTCGTTTATGGGTTTTTAAGTTTGATGATGCTGTAAAGCTTTTATCACATTGATCGCATGTATAAGGTTTTTCACCAGTATGAAGTCGTTCATGAATTTTTAAACTTGATAACTGTGAGCATCGATAAGCACATTGAGTGCAAGCATAAGGTTTTTCACCAGTATGAAGTTGTTCATGAATTTTTAAACTTGATAACTGTGCGGATCGATAAGTACATTGAGTGCAAGCATAAGGTTTTTCACCAGTATGAAGTCGTTGATGTTCTTTTAAGTGTGATGGTGTTGTAAATTTTTTAGAGCATATATCGCATGTATAAGGTTTTTCACCGGTATGCATTCGTTTTTCAAGTTGGTTCATTCTAGATAATTCAGTATCAGAGTCAGGTGCATTGTCAGGAAGATCTATTGAATGAGCTTCTGCAAGTTCAGTAGCACGCGGAAGCACAAGAGCTGACGATGAAACATTTTGATTAGATAAACGTTCACATGGTGCAAAAGAATCAACTTCTTCAAATGGTCTTTTTGCTCTACATCCGCAAGGTCCAGTAACGTGTATTCCGGCTAAGCATGAACTTTTAGTAGGTATTTGATGTTCATTAAGAGTTGGTTGATTTATGGTGCCATTAAAGGCTGCAGCTAGTGCAAAAGGACTAATGGTAGCTAGGAGCTCATCTATTGGAAATGATTCAGAAGGAACTTCAGTAAGTAGTGACGAAGTAGTATGTGTAAAATGAGCGCTAGAAGATGAATTACTTTCGGGTGCTATTAACGGGATTGGATCAGTAGTTTTAATTGTTTCTGCTGCTGCGCCATTACTGAATGGGATTTGCTCTGGCTGATTTATGCTTATTGCTGATGGCTGTTGTAAGTCTTCATAGAGAGGCAATTCAGTATTAACTTTATGTTTTTTTTGTTGATGTGTTCTTAAATTTGATGATTGTGAAGATTTGTAATTGCATTGACTGCATGCATAAGGTTTTTCACCAGTATGAATTCGTTGATGTACTTGTAGCATTGAAGAACAACGAAAAGTTTTATCACACTGATTGCATTTATAAATTGTTTTATCGCTGTGAACTTGTTCTTGATACTGATTCATTCTAGATAATTCAGTATCAAAGGAAGTTGCATCGCCAGGAAGATGTATTGACTGCGCTTCTGCAAGGTCAGTAGTGGAAGGAAATTCAATAACTATTGATGAAAAATTACTAAATCCATCTAAAAAAACATTTTGATTAGATAAAAGTTCACATGCCTCAAGAGAATCAACTTCTTCAAATGGTCTTTTTGCTCTACATCCGCAAGGTCCAGTAACGTGTATTCCCGCTAAGCATGAACTTTTAGTAGGTATTTGATGTTCATTAAGAGTTGGTTGATTTATGGTGCCATTAAAGGCTGTAGCTAGCTCAAAAGGACTAATGGTAGCTAGGAGCTCATCTATTGGAAATGATTCAGAAGGAGCTTCAGTAAGTAGTGACGAAGTAGTATGTGTAAAATGAGCGCTAGAAGATGGATTATTTTCCAATTCGATTAGATCAGGAGCTTTAGTTATTTTTTGAGTCGCATCATTACTGAGTGGGCTTTGTTCTGGTTGACTTGTGCTTATTGCTGATGGCTGTTGTAAGTCTTCATAGAGAGGCAATTGAGTATTAGATGTATGGTTGTTCTGTTCATGTCTTTTTAAATTTGATAATTGTGTAGATCGATAATGACATTGACTGCATGCATAAGGTTTTTCACCAGTATGAATTAGCACATGTCTTTTTAGATCTGATCGGTGTGCATATTTATAATTACATTGACTGCATGCATAAGATTTTTTATTATCGTGAGCTTGTTCTTGTGGTTGACTTATTTCAGAAGATTCAGTGTCAGTATCAAAGGTAGTTGCATTGCCAGTAAGACGTATTGACTGACCTTCTGTAAAGTCAGTCGTAGTGGAAAACGGAAAAATTGACGAAAAATCAATCGGTTCATCAAGAAAATTTTGATTAAATAAGAATTCACATGCTGCAGGAGAATCATGTTCGGGTTGAAACTGTCTGGTTGGCGCTTTGCATCCACAAGGTCCACTATCGTGTATTCCCGCTAAGCATGAACTTTTAGTAGGTATTTGATGTTCATTAAGAGTTGGTTGATTTATGGTGCCATTAAAGGCTGCAGCTAGTGAGAAAGGACTATTTGCATGATTATTTAATAAGCTTTGTTCAGATTGATTCTCGCTCATTTCTGAAGGTTTTTGTAAAAATTGATTGTCACCTAATTGAATATTTGTTTTATGGGTGTTTTTTTCATGTCTTTTTACATCTGATGAGCATGCGGATCGATAATGACATTGACTGCATTGATAAGGTTTTTCACCAGTATGAATTCGTTGGTGTCTGTAAAAATTTCTTTTGTCTGTAGATATGTAGTCACATTCATCGCATGTATAACTTTTTTTACCACTGTGAACTTGTTCTTGAGGCGGGTTCGTTGTAGGTAGTTCAACATCAAAGGCAGTTGCATGGCTAGTAAGATTTATTGACTGAGCTTCTGAAAGTTCAGTAGCGATGGGAAACGCAAAAATTGACGAAAAATCAATCGGTTCATCAAGAAAATTTTGATTAAATAAGAATTCACATGCTGCAAGAGAGTCATGTTCAGGTTGAAACTGTCTGGTTGGCGCTTTGCATCCACAAGGTCCAACAAGGTGTATTCCCGCTAGGCATGAACTGTTAGTAGGTATTTGAGGTGCGCTTAGAGTTGATTGATTCATGCTACTAGTAAACGCTGCAACTAGTGGAAAAGAACTAATATTAGGTGGTTGAAACTCATCCATTGTGAATGATGCACAAGGAAGTGATGGTAAACCATTAATTGTAAAATTAATATTAGCAGATGGGTTAGCTTCAGATATGCCTGCAAATAAATCATCTACAGTAGAAAATTGTTCGGTAAAATCCATTGATTCTTCTTCTGTTGATTCTTGAGCAGAATATACCTGTGGGCTTATCATGAGCATACAAAAGAGCATGCCTAAAAAAGTATTTATTTTTTTCATCATATAACCTTTTCCATTTATAAAAAATTCATATTGTTTTAATAAGTATATATCTAATTTTAAATATTTCAACTATGAAATTTACACGCAAGGGGTTAAGCTTAACCTTTTTGAAAAGGTGGCTTTTT
>CANNMA010000068.1 GCA_947505805.1 bacterium | reverse complement strand
GCTCTGCATTCCAATGCAAATAAGTCACCACTGTAACTTCTTTGTCTTTATAAAATAGCTCTGGATTAGGAACTGTTACAGCAAAACCAACCCCATGAACATCAACGGTGACCTGATTTTCAGTAATTTTTTGCACAACTCCACGAACATACGAAAACATACTTATGCCTTTCATTTTTTAAGTAACGCTACGCATATTTCGCTAAAAAAACAATTTCTTAAGGCTTAAACAAAATTTCTTAAGCTTACTATTCAATCTTTTCATTCTTTTATTCATTGACAAATCAAGCTGATATGGTACCTTGATCCACATATTTGCGGGAATAGCTCAGCTGGTAGAGCGTTGCCTTGCCATGGCAAAGGTCGCGGGTTCGAATCCCGTTTCCCGCTCCAAATCAGCTTTCTGCAGTAGCATCCTCTCATTACTTTCTATCACCGGCCCTTTCTGATATGCTGGTAGTACAATTATAAAAATTGGGACGCTGGGGATGTAGTGTAGAACAGCAGTCCTTAATGAAAGGTTACAAAACGCGATGAAATCATTGGTTGAAGAAGCTTCTTCGGTCGTCAAGGCGATAGAAAAAGCATGGAATCGGGCAGGCAACCCACAAACGTTTTCAGTAAAAGTTTTTGAAACTCCTGAAACAAATTTTTTTGGATTTACTAAAAAATCCGCCAAGGTTGGAATTTTCTTTGAAGAAGAACCAGCGCCACAAGTCAAAAAATATGCATCAACAAACAGAGATCAGCGCCCTAAACCAAGGGATCGCGAAGTTGCTCCAGCGCATCAAAATAGAGATCGCCGCGTGAAAGATGATTCACAAAGCAGTGCTCCTCGTCCTCAACATAACAATCAACGTCAAAATCCTGCACAAAACAATATGCGCAGAGCTCCTTTGCAAGCTGATGATGAAAATGATCAATTACAAGTTGTAGCGCCTACAGCTCGCCCTGAACGAAATGACGCGCGCCCTCAACAACGACCTGATCGTAATCAAAATCGTAATGAAGGTGGCCGTTACCAAGACAGAAGAACTACCGCTCCTCGACAAGCACCTGTTGAACAAGAATTACCACATCGCGACGAAACACATATCAGTTCTGAAGCAAAAAATGCTCTTCATGAACCGTATCATTTAGTTGAAACTCCAATACAAGAACGTTCAGAGCGTCGTGATAACAGAGGGCCAAGAGACACAAGAGCTCCTCGTGATAATCGCGACAGAGAGCCAAGAGAATTCAGAGAACCTCGTGAACTAAGAGATCATAGAGATACTCGCGATAACGAAGAACAGCCTCAAGATATTCGTGAGCCAAGAGAAAATAGAGATCGTGAACCAAGAGATGA
Source organism: bacterium (assembly GCA_947505805.1). GTDB lineage: Bacteria > Babelota > Babeliae > Babelales > CAIQNR01 > CANNBR01. Next base: position 3,573 of record CANNMA010000068.1, on the reverse strand, counting down.
CAGAGATCGTCGCCCTCGTTCAAATGATCGCCGAGATTCTCGTGGTGGCGATAGAAGAGACAATAGACGTGATAGCAGAGATGGCGGCCGAGACAGAGACAGAAGAGGCGGATCTTACCAAGATCGCAATAAAGATCTTCGTAATGACGAACGCACTTTTGCTCAATCAGAATCACAGCATGAAAACAATGTCTCTCACTCAGATAATGTAACTCCATCTGCTCCTCAAATTGTAACTACTCCTTCACTTGCTCCTGTTAAAAAAGTACTTAAAGTTTCAGGTAGACGTTATTCAGCTCCGGTTAAAACAGACACAAATGACGATTCAAAAGAATAGACGTGCTATTGTTGCGCAATGCACTCCTTCAGGTTCTGGCGCTATTGCTCTTATACGAGTTTCAGGGCTAGATGCAATTGAAGTTGTTAATGCATGCGCGCAGCTTTCATCACGTTCTAATATAAATCAAGTAACAACCCACACCATTCATCATGGGTGGGTTGTTGATTTACTGGGTACAAAAATTGATGAAGTTCTCTTTTTTGTTATGTATGGGCCTCGCACTTTTACCGGTGAAAATACAGTTGAAATAACATGCCATAATAATCAATTTTTGATTGATACCATTATTCAGCACATTACTGCCTGCGGCGCTCGCATCGCACAACCAGGAGAATTTACTCGCACTGCCGTTGAAAATAATAAGATTGATCTTTTGCAAGCTGAAGCAATTAATGAACTCATTCATGCAAACAGCCAACAAGCTCTTAAACATGCACTAGGACAGCTTGAAGGCACTTTATCTCATCATATTGCATCACTTGAAAAACAGCTTTTGCATCTCATGGTGCTGTGTGAAGCAAGCTTTGAATTTCTTGAAGAAGACGTTAATTTTAGTGCATCCATGCAACAACAGTTTTTACAAATAGTTCAAAAAACAGCTTCCCTTCAATCAACATTTGATCAACAAAAACTCCTTCGTAGCGGTATTAGAATTGCACTCTTGGGAACAGTAAATGCAGGAAAGTCTTCTCTTTTTAATGCGCTTGTTGGAACAAAGCGAGCAATTGTAACCCCCATCGCAGGAACAACACGAGACGTGATTGAATCAGGATTGTATGTGAATGGCACCTATCTCACTTTTATTGATACTGCAGGACTTCGTCAGACTGAAGATATCATCGAACAAGAAGGTATTGAGCGTTCATACCAAGAAGCGGCCCTTGCAGATATCATACTGCTTGTGTGTGATGGGAGCCGAATACTTACTCAGCCTGAACTTGTTTTATATAAAACGATTCTAGAAGACCAAAGCTCAAAAACAGTTCTCATTATCAACAAAACAGATCTTGGTTTGATCAACTTGCCCCTAGAACATACACAAACTTTACATGTTTCAACTCATACACAAACTGGTATTTCAGAACTAAAAACTGTTCTTGAAGCAAAAATCAAACAACTTTTTGAAGAAACTGATTGCCCCTTTTTGCTTTCCAAGCGCCAAATAGAACTCCTTACTGCATTCCAACAAACACTGGTCGGTATTCAAGAAGTTTTATTTAATGAAATAATTGAATACGAAATTGTAGCCCATCATTTAAAAGATGCTATCGCTCTTTTAAGCGAGCTCACAGGAAAATCAGTCAGTGAAAAGATGATGGACATGGTCTTTAAAGAATTTTGCGTTGGCAAATAAGTCTCAAAACAATAGTACTTAAAAAGTACAAAATAATTTTTTCTTGTAAAAACGAAGCCTGCCCTAGTACCTTCAAAGCTGTACATATTTTGGTTCTTTATTAAGAAAGGATACATAATGAACCTTCAAAAACAACTTCTTGTGCTACTAGCAATCGGAGCTATTACCGATACTAAACCAGCTGATAGAATAGGTGGGGTAAGGGGGATTCCTGGCTATACTGGCATGGTTAATATCGGAGCTAAACCGAGAGTAAACTATAATCTAGAAGCGCAAATGAAATTAGGACGCACAATAGCCACTGGAAAGGCCCTCATAAGCAAAACTTATGATCATATGACTCGTTCAGATATAAAGGCTGAAATAAACAAGCCGAATTATCAAAAAACTATGACAAATGTAATAAATTTATTACAGAATATTTACGATGAACTTTATCACTACGGACCATCTATGAAATCTTACCAAGAAAAGTCTACCCCTTTAGCTGATTTAGTTACTACGTATATAGCGACCGCCAATAAAATATATGCGCAGGTTAAAAAGGATAATAATTCTCTCTTCTCTTCTGGGAAAAAACTATCTAAAAAACTTGAAGGCTTAATAGGATCAATACCAGATGTGTCTGCAGAATCAGACACCAATGCAGACATTTTTTATGAAGAGATTAGAAAAGAAGTCCTCCTTGGTAAAGCAGAAAGAGATCATGCAGTAGAATAAAGCTCCGCACACTCTACTAATCAATTATTGCCCTCGAGAATTGAATTTCTTGAGGGCTTTTTTATGTAGAACAATTTTAAAAAGTTTCAAAATAATATTTAAAATTGTTCTACATTTTTTATTGAATTACTATATTCTTTATTGTATTATACAATTTGTATATATTTAATTTTTTTAAAAGAATAGATTATGAATTTTCAAAAAAACAGACTTGCAATCATGGCGCTTATAACATTTTTCAGCGCTTCCATAAATATCAAACCAGCACATTCAAGCGATTCTAAAGATAATAACCATAAATCCTACTATGAAACAGCTACTTATCAATTGCGACTTCACGCTATGATCAATCAAAACATTGCTTTTTGGCAAGAGAAAATTATTCATAATGCAGAACACCCTAACTATCATAATGTTGATCTTATGGAACAATATCTTGAACTTCCTACCGCCACAGCTACACAAAAATGGCATTTAAGAAGCATAATCGATCATATAGAAAGTAGGTATATAAGAAAATATGACCGTCTAAACTGGAATATTTATTGGGTAAACAGGCCTCCACTATCTGTAGAAATGAATGGATAGTTGATCATCAAAAACTCAACCAGCGCAATGTCTTAAAAAGAGCATGCTAGAATGAAAAATGGTTGCATTCTATTTTGAAACTTTTTATTTTTCTTATTTTTTAAAGATCATTGCTGAGTTGTTATTAACAAATTCAATAATCTGTTTCATGGCGATAGATCGATAATAGATTTGATTATATATTTCTGGCTGCTGTTCAAGTTCTGTATAGGTTTGATTAAATCCATGAGGAACAAACATGTTTTCAAAAAAACTCGATGTTACATTTGTTGTATCTACAAGAGCTCTTAGGTTTTTTTCTTTAAATGTTCCTGATTCTTCTATAGTAAAAATTTTATACTGATCAGGCCCCCACATTACAATGTCTGTTGTTTTAACACTTAGTTCATCTCCATCATCCATTAAGCGACAAATTCCTTCAATTCCAAGACCTTGATAGACGTACTTGGCAAATGTTCCCGGGAAATTTTTATACTTATGAAAATAAATACCACCATCATTAATAAGTAGTGGTTTTTGAACAAGCCCCCAAGCCTGATGCGCTTTAGCAAGAGCTATCGCTTGCTGATCA
>CANNMA010000067.1 GCA_947505805.1 bacterium | reverse complement strand
GCAAAAGAAGGTGTTGATATTGAACGCGAAACACAAACACTCGCTTCTATTACATTACAAAATCTCTTCCGGCTTTTTAGCAAGCTTGCTGGAATGACTGGTACTGCCATGACAGAAGCTGAAGAATTTCACAATATTTATAAACTTGATGTTGTAGCTGTTCCAACTAATAAAACTATGATCAGAGTTGATAAACATGATCTTATCTTTTTAACAGCTCGAGCAAAATATAAGGCAATTGCCCAAGACGTTAAAGAACGCTTACAAAAAGGCCAACCTGTACTTATTGGTACGATTGCGGTTGAAAAATCTGAAATATTGAGCGCTATTTTTAAAGCTGAAGGTATTCCACATGATGTTTTAAACGCTAAACAACATGAACGAGAAGCCGATATTGTTGCCTGTGCTGGACAACCAGGAAAAATTACAATTGCTACAAACATGGCTGGACGTGGTACCGATATTAAATTAACGCCAGAAGCAGTGCAAGCTGGTGGATTGTATATTTTAGGCACTGAACGCCACGAAAGTCGTCGAATTGATAATCAACTTCGTGGTCGGTCTGGACGCCAAGGAGACCAAGGAGAATCTCGTTTTTATATCTCTCTTGAAGATCAACTCATTCGTGTTTTTGCAGGCGATACCCTCCAGTTGCAAGAAAATATGAAACGCTGGGCTGGTATGACTGAAGAAGAAACAATCGAAGCTCCTATGATTTCAAAAGCAATAGAACATTCTCAAGAAAAAGTTGAAAAACAACATTTTGAAGTTCGTAAACATCTTCTTGAATACGATGATGTAATGAACCAACATCGCAAAGTTATCTATTCATATCGAAGAGATATTCTTGAAGGCGGAGAGCATATTTATGATCTTGTAAGAGATATGATATGTCAGTCTCTAGAAGATCTTTTTTCTCATGTTGCACCCGATCGCTCATTAAGTCATGAACAAATGGATGAAATTTTAAAAACTACTTCCATGATTAGTCATATTGATAAAAACATTCTTGAAACACAAAAATTTGATACCAGTAATAGTGATATCTTTCAAGAAAATCTTATTAATTACTTATTAGAACAGTACAACTTATCTCGCACTACAAGTAATGAAGAAATGCGAGCCAATGCTGAAAAATGGTTTATTCTTGAAACAATTGATCAGGCTTGGAAACAACATATGCTTAACTTAGATCACCTTAAAGAAGGAATCAGTTTGCGTAGTTGGGGCCAAAAAAATCCTTTGATCGAATACAAAAAAGAAGCCTATGCTATGTTTCAGTCTATGATGCGTGATGTTCGTTGGGATATTATTTCTCGTATTTTCAGTCTTAAAATTGATCATTTTGACAGTACCGAAATTGAACGCAAACGTGAACACGAACTTGAAGAATTACGTTTAGCTTCAGGATCAGATGATACGGATACCTTGTCTCCAGTCATTCGTGATGAACCGCGCGTTGGCAGAAATGAAAATTGCGTCTGTGGATCTGGCAAAAAATATAAAAAATGTTGTGGATAAAAAAACCATTAACAGAGTAATTCGATGCAAGATTATATATTAATAACAGGAGGAGCTGGATACGTAGGATCTCATACCGCATGGTTACTCGCACAAAAAGGGTATCGCGTTGTGGTGCTTGATACACTTGCTCAGTCTCCTCACTTTCCTCATCGTTGGGCAGAATTTGTCTGTGGAGACTATGGAGACCGACATCTTTTAGAACAACTCTTTACAAACTATACCTTCACAGCAGTTATCCATTTTGGCGCATATACAGTAGTAAGTGAATCAGTCCAACATCCACTTAACTATTACGACAACAATGTCAGTAAAACGATTACACTTCTTGATGTAATGGTAAAACACAACATACTTTCATTCATTTTTTCTTCAAGCTGTGCAGTGTATGGATTACCCCATTATACCCCTCTCACAGAAGAACATCCTTGTAATCCTATAAGCCCTTATGGAACAACAAAATATATGATTGAACAAGTTCTTAAAGATTGTGCGAATGCTTATGGGCTTAAGTATGTTGCACTTCGTTATTTTAATGCAGCTGGCGCTCAAGCTCGTGAAGGTCTTGGCGAGCGCCACATACCTGAAACTCATAGCATTCCATTACTCTTACAAGCAGCACAGACAGGAAAGCCGTTTTATATCTTTGGTACCGATTACCCAACTAAAGATGGAACATGCGTTCGCGATTATATCCACGTACAAGACCTTGCTACTGCTCATTATAAGGCATTATTACACCTTGTACTTTATAAAAACCCATCAGATATTTTTAATCTTGGAACAGGTAGCGGACTATCTGTTAAAGAACTAATTAATGCAGTACAGCAAATAACCCGTAAAGAGCTCACCATAATTCCAGCATCGCGTCGAATAGGAGATCCCGCATTATTAGTTGCCGATCCTGTGAAAGCAATGATCATTTTACAATGGAAACCAATGTATTCTGATATCACAACAATTGTCACCAGCACTTGGGTATTTGAACAATCCCAGGGGTTAATAAAAAAAGAGTCAATTTCACAAGAACAAGAATAATCGTATAGCTTAATTTTTTTGACTATTCTCTCTAAATGCCTTAAATCTCTGGCAAAAAATAATCTTAATAGTATGTCCTAAACTACTATAATAATTTCTTTTTAAACTCTATCATAAGCTGAATCCCATCACCGTTTAGGTTTAATTCTGCCCAACTTCAACTTAATTCATAAAACGCAGCTTAAATCTTATTATAAATTGCATAGTTGAAATATTTAAAATTAAGTATATAATGGTTATATCACTATAAATTTTTTATAAATGGAAAAGGTTATACTATGAAAAAAATAAATACTTTTTTGAAAATGCTCTTTTGCATGCTCATGATAAGCCCACAGGCATATTCTGCTCAAGAACAAACCGAAGAAGAATCAATGGATTTTACTCAAAAACTACCTACATTAGATGATTTATTTGCAAGCATGTCTGAAGCTGACCCATCTTTTAACATTAACGGTACTGATACTTCTTTATCACTACTTTCTCCATCATTCACAATGGATGAATTTCAACCTAAAATTGGTTTTTTTACCCCCTCTATACCATTTTTTTCAAGTAATAATAGCATGAGCCAACCAACTCTTACTACACAGCAAATGCCTACTAAAAGTTCATGTCTAGCCGGAATACACGATAGTGGACCTTGTGGATGCAAAGCGCCAACCAGACAGTTTCAACCTGAACATGATTCTCTTGCAGCATGTGAATTCTTATTTAATCAAAATTTTCTTGATGAACCGATTGATTTTTCGTCAGTTTTTGCGTTTCCCACCGCTACTGAACTTTCAGAAGCCCATTCAATAGATCTTACTAGCCATGCACCTGACTCTGATATTGAATTATCTATGATGAACCAGTCTCAAAAACAAGTTCACGATCGTAAAAAATCTCATCAATGCGATGAATGTCAGAAAAGCTTTAACAGATCATCACATTTAACACTACATAAACGCACCCATACTGGTAAAAAACCTTATCAATGCAATCAATGTGATTATCGCTGTTCACAATCATCAAATTTAAAAACACATCAAAAAAAACACCATACGATTGGTACTCAATTACCTCACTATCAAAACTTACAACAGGCATCAACAATAAACATAAGTCAGCCTGAGCAAAGCGCACTCAGTAATGGTGCAGCACCAGAAACAATTGAAACTACTCATCCAATCATGTCAATGGCACCTGAAAGTAATCCATTTTCTAGCGCTCATTTTACACATACTACTTCGACACTACTTACTAAAGTTCCTTCTGAATCATTTCCAATAGATGAGCTTTTACCTACAATTAGTCCTTTTGCACTAGCAGCAGCGTTTAATCGTAGCATGAATCAACCAACTCTTAGCGAAAATCAAATACCTACTAAAAGTTCATGCTTAGCCGGAATACACCCTACTGGACCTTGTGGATGTAGAGCAAAAAGACCGTTTGAAGAAGTTGATTCTTTTGCACCATGTGAACGTTTATCTAATCAAAATTTTTCATCAAAAGTTCTTGTGCTTTCTAGCGCTAATGAACTTTCAAAAGATCATTCAATAGATCTTGCTGATAATGCACCTGCCCCTGAGACTGAATTATCTAAAATAAACCAGTCTCAAGAACAAGTTCACGGCAGTGAAAAATCTTTTGCATGCAATCAATGTGATTATCGCTGTTTACAACCATCATATTTAAAAAGACATCAACTAATTCATACTGGTGAAAAGCCTTATCAATGCAGTCAATGTGAATATCGATGTTCACATTCATCAGATTTAACAAAACATAAGCGAATTCACAGCAGTGAAAAACCTTTTACATGCAATGTATGTAACACAAGCTTTACAGTATTATCAACTTTAAAAACACATAAACGAACTCATACCCGTGAAACACCTTATCAATGCAATCAATGTGATTATCACTGTTCACAATCATCCCACTTAAAAACACATAAACGAACTCATACCCGTGAAACACCTTATCAATGCAATCAATGTGATTATCGCTGTTCACAATCATCCCACTTAACAATACATCAACTAATTCATACTGGTGAAAAACCTTATCAATGCAATCAATGTGATTATCGCTGTTCACAATCATCAAACTTAAAAAAACATCAAAAAAAACACCATCCGATTGGTACTCAATTACCTCACTATCAAAACTTACAACAGCCATCAGCAATAAGCACAAATCAAGTTGAACAAAGCCCATTCCATAATGGTGCAACTGAAGCTACTGATCAAATGGAATTGGAAAGCCAATGCCTTATGTGTGGAAATGATACAGAAACTTGCAAATGCGAGCAGCCTTTAAGCTGATAAAAAGCCACCTTTTCAAAAAGGTTAAGCTTAACCTCTTGCGTGTAAATTTCATAGTTGAAATATTTAAAATTAGATATATACTTATTAAAACAATATGAAT
>CANNMA010000066.1 GCA_947505805.1 bacterium | reverse complement strand
CCGCGGTAGTCACGATCTTTTAAGAACGGTTCAATCTCAATACCATCGAGTTTTTTTTCAGCGACACCCTTATGGAGCGTATCAAGAAATTGTTCGATACTGTCCCTGGTGCCACATGCCATAACGCGAACAATGGTCTTATCTACCGTTTGAATTGTTCCTTCAATGCCACACTTTGACGCCTGCTTTTGAATAAACTCATATAACGCTTCTAGGTCATTTTTTGGAGTAAAGGTGATTTGCAAACATTGATTCATCAGTGTTTCTCCTTTTTTTGTAAACTATCTGGAACAATCAGGACCAACAGTACCAAACAGTTATAACTTTTGTCAAAAATAACAAGTATCAGCCAAAATGAACAAGTCAGATCCTCTATTTAAAAAGGCTTTGATCATCTGACTTTACTTTACCCCCTTCTACAGCTATTTTTAGAAAAAAATATAAAGGTTTACTATGACTACATTACAAAATCCCCGTGTTCGCTTTGCACCAGCCCCTACCGGTATGATGCATCTTGGCAATATCCGTACCGCTCTTATGAACTATCTTCTTTCCCATAAAAAAGGTGGAACCTTTATTCTAAGAGTAGAAGATACCGATCTTGAAAGAAATTTTGACCCAGGAGCTGAGCGCATTCAAGAAGATTTGAACTGGCTTGGATTAATGTATGATGAAGGCCCTGGAAAAGAACGTCCTGAAATGGCTCCCTATTTCCAATCACAACGAAACGAAATTTACACAAAAGAACTTGAAAAATGTATTGAAAAAGGAATGCTCTATCGCTGTTTTTGTTCTACCGATGAACTTGAAAAAAAACGCCAACGCCAAATTGCGCTCAAACAACCTCCTCGTTATGACAGAACTTGCGCAGCATTATCTCACCCTGAATCACAACTAAAAGCTTCAGTGCAACCTTTTATATGGCGCATGAAGGTTGACCACACCCAAACAGTTACCATTCACGATCTTGCTCATGGCCCGATTGCTTTTGATCTTAAAAACTTTTCTGACTTTCCTGTAACGCGCCAAGACGGCACCGTCACCTTTATGTTTGCAAACTTTATCGACGATGTTCTCATGAAAATTGATTACGTAATCCGCGGTGAAGATCATTTAAGTAATACCGCTGGACAAGGTGCTATGTACTTAGCCTATGGAGCAAAGCTTCCTTTGTTCTGGCATATGCCGATTTTATGCAGCATTGATGGTAAAAAATTATCAAAACGTGATTTTGGATTTTCATTACGAGATCTCAAAGAATCAGGCTTTCTACCTCAAGCAGTTATCAATTATCTTGCAATCATTGGTGGATCATTTACCAATGAAATTATGGATAAACATGAACTTATTGCAGCGATGAATTTTGACCATATTTCAACAACCGGACAAATCAAATACGATGTTGAAAAACTGCGCTGGGTTAATCACAAATGGATTTCAAAACTTGATCTTGCAACAGTAACTCAAGAATGTTTACCATTTTTACATGAAGCTTATCCTGCCACCAAAACTATGCCTCTAGCCACTATCCAAAAAGCAATTGGGTCAATTCATCAAGAAATGGTTACACTCCGCGACTCTGTAACATTGCTTGGATTTTATTTTGATGCGCCAGTGTATGAAAAAGATATTGCACACGCACTCGTAGAACCTGAAAAAAGAGCCGCTCTGCAAACAGTTATAAAAAATGGTATTGCATGCGCGTCAATTGATGAATGCTTAGTAATTGCAAAAAAAGAAGCTGCTACACAAGGAATAACCCCTAAACAACTTTTTTCTTGCATGCGGTATGGGCTTACTGGATCGGTTACTGGAATTGGAATTGCACAATTAAGCGAACTTCTTGGTTATGACGTGGTTCAAAAAAGACTTAGCGATTTTTTGAAACATTATTGCTGAGTAAACTCAATCTCCTCAAATATCATCCCTGTAAAAATTCACATTTTTTTATTTTTTTTAGCACAAGATGTAGGTGTGACCACCTTCTTCACAGTAATCTGAAATGTTAGTGAATTAACTCTAGGACAGATTCTCTCATGTCCTCGTTGTATAAAATCTCCAAAATGTCATCACGAGGGACAGGAGAGGCAGCCATCACGTTTAGATAAACGTGTGGCGCTCGACTGACCGTGGTGACCCAGTTGTAACAAGAAAAAATCATAATTTTATTAATCAAAAAAATTAAAATCACGATCACATGGAACATAAAAAACCAGCCTTATACATTATGGCCAACAAAAAAAATGGCACTCTTTATACAGGAGTAACTTCTGATTTATTGAGAAGAGTCACTGAACACAGAATGCAACTCATTCCCGGTTTTACCGCAAAATACAACTGTAAAATGTTAGTTTGGTATTATTTTTTTGAAACAATGCAAGATGCTATTTGCGCAGAAAAAATGATTAAAAATGGCTCTCGATCGAAAAAGCTCAGATTGATAGAAGCTATAAATTCATCGTGGAACGACCTCTATCCTCAACTATTAATTTTTATTTAAAAATTAATTTGGACTTCTTCCTGTTACGTGCCCGACTTCGCTCGAAGAGCTATGTCGTGGCACCACGCCTTAGCCTTGGCGTCGGCGGGTGGGTCACCACGGTCAGTCGAGCGCCACACGTTTATCTAAACGTGATGGCTGCCTCTCCTATCCCTCGTGATGACATTTTGGAGATTAAATTTTTCCTCAAATTAACGAGTTTTTACACGCCTTATAAAGATTTTTTTATAGAAAAAATATAATCGTTTCTTATGAATAAGATGTAGGTGTGTTACTCCGTATTAGGATCTCTTGTTTGAGGTCTTAAGCCCGCAGGAGCTGGACCGAGTTTGATCCGTAAAAAACGATCAAACAGCATGTTTGCACCCTTGTTTCCAAACAGGTTGGGTGAGCAACCTGTTTGGTGCTGCACGCATAGTGCAGCACCTACGTCTTGTACTAAAAAATGAAAAAATAGTTGTATTTACAAACTCGTACAGTGATGACAGTAAAATTGTAAAAAACACTTTATTTTTTTTGCAACTCTAATTGTCGTTGCAATGCTGCTGTAGCAAACCGATCTCGTCGCTGCTCTCTTGTTTCCATTGCTAGATCAGTAGATACTTCTGCTGTTGCGCTTACTTCTTCTTGTGCAGGTACATCACTTTGAGCAAGTTCAGAAACAACTTGAAGTTGAGCAATCGCTGCAGATTTTTTCCTTGAAAGAACTGTAAAAACATCTAGGCGCAACTCTTTTTGCAATTCCCTAAGCTGGTCTCTCAAACGAAATGGCAACATCAAAAAATCTCTTTCAAAATCAGATGCTGGTGCAACTCCAACTTGATTTGAAGGAACTGTTACAAATGGATTCTTCTTAATCTCCTGTTCAATCTGAACAAAAAGTGTATCTATCGTTTCTACAGAGAGTGATGGTCTTGCAATTTGAGTCCTACATGTAGGGCAAGTACGTTGATAACGTAATGCCGATTGAATGCATTCTGTATGAAATTGATGACGACCTGAACACTCGAGCACAGCTGGCTGCCCTAGAACCACAATAGACGCTTCTGGAAGTTCTTCAACATACTGCTCACAATTAAGATTTAGACAACAAATAGGGCAATTTTCTTCTCTATCAGGAATCAAGGTTGGACCGGTAATCGAAGAAAGAAGATCTGACCGTACACCTACCGAAAGCAAAGCACCTACTAATTTTTCATCATTATTTTCAACAGCAGAATCAAAAATATGCGATATGGTTACAGTATCATCTAGCGCAAGTAATTTTACTAAACGAAAATAGTCTGCTTTATTTTGTAAATTTATAATTGTTAAAGGATTTCTAACAAGAGATTGTACAATATCCGCAGATCCTATTCTTACCGCAGCCATAAGAATAGATTCACCATTAGGCATGAGTACATTAGTATCAGCACCAGCAGTAATAAGAACTTTAACTATTTCAGCATGTCCATTTTGAGCAGCACACATAAGACTAGAAACGCCATCTTTGTTTTGAAGATTAACTTCAGCGCCAGCAGCAACAAGAACTTTAACTGTTTCAGCATGTCCCTTTAGAGCAGCAAAAATAAGACTAGAAACGCCTCCTTTATCTTGAAGATTAACTTTAGCACCAGCAGCAATAAGAACTTTAACTGTTTCAGCATGTCCCTTTAGAACAGCAACCATAAGACTAGAAGCGCCGTCTTTGTTTTGAAGATTAACTTCAGCGCCAGCAGTAATAAGAACTTTAACTATTTCAGCATGTCCATTTTGAGCAGCAAGCATAAGACTAGAAACGCCATCTTTTTTTTGAAGATTAACTTCAGCGCCAGCAGTCATAAGAACTTTAACTGTTTCAGCATGTCCATTTTGAGCAGCACACATAAGACTAGAAAAGCCATCTTTGTTTTGAAGATTAACTTCAGCACCAGCAGCAATAAGAACTTTAACTGTTTCAGCATGTCCATTTAGAGCAGCACCCATAAGACTAGAATAACCGTCTTTGTTTTGAAGATTAACTTTAGCACCAGCAGTAATAAGAACTTTAACTGTTTCAGCATGTCCCTTTAGAGCAGCAAACATAAGACTAAAAAGGCCGTCTTTGTTTTGAAGATTAACTTTAGCACCTTGAGCTATACAGATTCTGACTCTTTCTAGATCACCTGCATTTACAGCCTCGATTAAGTCACTCGCCTGCACATTGAGTGAGGCGGTAATTGTAAAAAGTAGCATGCTTATTAAAGTTATTTTTTTCATGATTAATTCTCCATTTATAGTTTTTTAATGATTCAGCGTTATTTACCCAAAAATCATTACACAATATTCTTTATCATTATATATTTATTTTTATATATTTCAAGTGGATATTTTATTTAACGTTAAATAAGCTTAACAAAAGGCGATAGAGGGGACATTTTAAGAGTAAAAAATAGCTGTTGAGCTTATTTTAAAATTTATCTTTAAAATAAATTAGGATTTTTTCCTGTTACGACTGTTTCACC
>CANNMA010000065.1 GCA_947505805.1 bacterium | reverse complement strand
TACATGTCATTTTTTAAAAAAATTAAAAAAAACAGCTTTTATTTTTTATTATAAAAATCAATGTATTTTGACTAAACCGAAAATGTTGATAGCTCTTACAGTAAAGATAGTCACACTCCGCCTACGGTTTGTTTTAAAAAAAAGAAACTCTATCGGGCAACAGAAGGGTCCCTAATGAAAAAAAAACCATCTACCACTAAAAAATTTTACGCTGAAGATTTTAAGGATCAGTTTGAAATCACTTATTTTGCTCATAATAAAATAACTACGCCCGAGCTACTTTCTTGGGATATCACCCAAGACAAAGAGTATAAAATTAATATAAAACTCAACGAAAAACTTACTGCAAAATATGGAGAGCTCATTGCTGAAGGCTACACCTGTCCTATGCATATACGATGGGTAAATCGAATGGTTGAATACGGTGTTTTTGTAGAAAAAGATTTAAAACCGGGAGATATGGTTGCCGAATATACAGGGGTACTTTGCTACGATAATGCAAACAATGATAATCCTTATGTATGGGACTATCCAACCTACCGTTACGAAACAATACCTGAAAAGACACGTCGAAAAAAAATAAAATATTGTATTGATGCAGAAAAAACAGGCAACTATACACGTTTTATAAATCATACTCATCGAAAATATCAAAATGTTGGTATTCACATCACTGCATCTCAAGGGTTTTGGCATGTTGTGTACGTTGCACAAAAACCAATTTTTAAAGGGCAACAACTTCTTACTTATTACGGCATGCAATATTGGCGTGATCGTCAAATTATTCCATCAGCTCTTCAACCTTAACTCATAAACTCTTGTTCCTTATTCCTTTTTTGTGCTCTACTCATACAAGTGTTTAATTTTATGTCTGGAGACGCATATGAAGCTACAAAAAAAATACCTAGCTCTTTTTTTAGCAAGCTCGATGTTAAGAGCAAATGATAATGATTCCTTATGTCCATCTGCACATGAACGGAATAATCAAGAACCAGTTGCTGAACAGAATCAGTTACAAGATTATGATCAACGTCGACCAATCAGAGCAATACAACAAGACCAGCTTTTAAACATCATGGGACTGCCTGAAGTTCAAGACGATGTGCCATTACAAAGCCCTACCTGCAAACGCCTTTATAAACTTTTTTCTCCAATTCCTACAGGCAATTACCATAATGAATTAAAATTTCTTGCGGCTGCAATTGATGAACAAGCACCTATAGAAGATGAATCTTATATTGAAGTCTTCAAGCAAGAAGTATTATTTTTTTTAAAAGAACAAACACGAAAAGCCCTTTTTCTTTTAAAACAGCTACCAGAAGAAATTATTGAACGTGATACAGCAATCGCAGAAGGATGGGCAAAGGTAGAAGAAGCTTCTTCTATTCGTTATGCAAATTCAATTCTTGAGCATGCTCCTGAACATTATTCCGAAATTCAACGACCAACCCCCGCCCATCTACATCCTGAACTTCCAGAATGTAGTCTTTTTTATTTTCTTGCAGTCAATCAAATGCACATTCTCACAAGTGAACCACCTCACCCCAAATCACCTCGACCCGAACGCCCAGAATGGTTTAAAACTATCCTTAAACAGAATAATCGGGTAGTAGCTGACTAACATAATTCATTTTAAACCACCATCACATTTCATATACAGGGTGGCATACTCTTAAAGGAGAGGCTTATGAAAAAAAATAGTTTCAACATAACCAGAAAAATAATAATTGTCGGAGTGTTTTTTTCTGCTCTGCCTTCCTATACAGCAACCGCAGAATTTTCTCGCGCACCTCTTTCAATACCGCGCATTTCTTTACTTTCAATTGGAACAACTACACGATCCCAACAAGAAGTAACTGAAATTTTACACATGCTTGACCATATGTTTGGCCCCATACCACGCAACGCTATTGGCAGAATAGCTTCTTTAATAGGAGCTATAAAAAGACAGGTTGATGATGGAAAAGACCGATCAGTTGCATGCATGCAAGAAGTACATGCTTTTTTGCTACACGAACTGACAATGGCCTTTAGATCAGTTGCTACCATTCAAAATGCAGATGCTAACCTTGCAGAATTTCATGCGCAACAATTCTTGTATATTAATATTGAAAGTCCTTATCTTGCAGAAACAACTAATCATCTTTTTTATCAAAAACCATATGACCTTCCAGAACATATTTTTAGCGTCTACTTTTCTGAAATTTTAATTCCTCATTTTTCATTAGTTCAAATTCCAAGAGCGCCTCATCGAGGCGGAATGGAAACTGAATATATGTGTTATCTCATTATGATTAGAATCATTCTCAGTTATGTTCAAACGGGAATTACTATCACCAATAGTCTTTTAGATGCTCTAGGAGTACCTCAATAATATTTTTTCTACGATGAATACAAAAAAGGACAGTCGTTTAAGGCTGTCCTTTTTATTACATAGATTTTTTGTGATTCTAATCTGTTTTTAAACTCTGATTATCAACTTCTTCTATCGAATATTCAAAAACAGATCCATTTTCATCCCCATTTTTTAATCGTTTGCTTTTTTGAACAAGGAGTACAAGCTCACTCATTTCTTGTTCATCAGCTTCAGGAGCTAGAGTATCTTCTTGAATTACAGGCTCAATACTCAATGCTTGATGACCAACAGCACTCCTAATACTGTCTTGAAAATAATTAAATTTTGTTAACAGCTCAGGCTTTTCTTTTGTAAGTTGAGCAAAATCATTGGTAATAGTTTGATTACATTGCGCTCCTGCATATAACAAAAGATCAACCATTTTTTCTGAACAATTACTATCCTGATAGCCAGCCCTAATAGCCATTTGCAAAGGGCAACAAGATTCTTTTTCAAATGGAAACAAAGAGGCATTAGGATCAGTACCATGAATAAGGATACGTTGAAGAATTTCAGGTCGTTTTTTATGTAGTGCCCACCATAAAGCACCAACTGCTGTAACTTTTTTCTTTTCAAAAACAGCATCTTTACTATCTACTTGAGAGTCAGGACGCTCCACAGCAACTACTGAAAGTAGCATTTCAAGCTGATCCTTAATTATCTCTTTTTTATGCGTATTAAATTCTAAAAAGACCCCGCCATCATTTTTTTCTAAATCCAATACTTCTATCAATGCATTAGAAGCAGGTAATTTAGAATTTTCTTGCTCAACACATATATCAATTAATTCAGGATCATCTAAATAATCAACTGCAGTATCAACATCACCATAGGAAAGAGCTATCGATAATCTTGAAGCTTTATCTTCTAACAAAACCATACTTGCTGTCCAATCACCATAATATGCAATCATTGCTTGCCAAGATAATGTTAATTTTGATGTTTTTGGTTTTTCAAGTTCAGAAATTTTTAAAAAATCTCGAGCTCTTGCTGTTCTTATCATAGCTTGAAACTGTTCTTCTCGTTGCTTATCTATCGCATTCCTGGCTAGTACAAGTTGCTCTCTAGATAATAATAATTGACTTGCTTGATCAGAAGCACCCCTAGAAAAAGCAACTGCAAAAAATACCGTTGCTACTATTTTTTTCATATTGATTATTCCTTTGTTAGCTATGCTTAATGTTACTTTTTTGTTTAATTATTGCTGAACTTTTTATTAAAAAATATACAAAACGCATAATCTTATTATTTTATACAGTATCATGACTTTGATCGATACCTACTTGAATGGAAAGACCTGTTACTCCTTGTTCTCCACATAGTTGCCGTAGTCGACCAAAGTTTTCTGGATACATAATTTGTATTTTTTCTACCTCTACAATAACTTTTTGATCAATTTTTGCTCCAGCATTAAGAAGCTGATCAACCATTTCTTGAGCAATCATAACGTTTTTAAGAGAAAATCGAGTTGCCTTAACCAAAGCAGAAGTCTCATTAAAAGGCGCTTTTTTTGTATTAACATCAACTCGATGAAGCAAAACTCTTTCTAGGACTTCTACATTCCCTTCATCCAGAGCCCACAATAATGCTCCTAAAGCTTCTGGCCTCACAATTCTATGACTCTCAAGGTGATCGGTCAATAAAGAAACAGTTGGAACTCTTTCAACAACCCTTAATAACATTTCCAAAAGAGCTTTACTCATGCGTTCTTTTTTTTCTTGATCATCTTCTAAAAATCTTTGCTCATCGTCTTTTTTTCTGAGATTAAGAACCTCAACAAATGTATCTACGTATGATTTTTCTAATTTTCCAGCTGAAACTTTGCCCAAAACATATCGAGGACTGTCAACAAGATTTACAGAGTTCAAAAGGGCCCATGCTCTTTTGTTATCCCCATAATGCAAAGCTATTCTTAGCTGCTCACCTGGAGAAAAGTAATGTCGAATCGACGCATACCAATAACTCAATACCCCTTTACGCGTTAATACCAAGGGAGATTCAATTGGATTAAAAAATCTTGCAGAAGTAGGGATAGTATACGCTGCTCTGGAACCAATAAACTCAAGAACTTTATCTTCAACATATCGAATATGCTCAATAGGATCTCCCTTTTTTAAAAAGCCATTAAGCTGCCCTTCAGGAATTAGCATCCCAAAAAGCTGTAAATGTACCGCTGCTGCGCTCAATAAAAAGATTTTTTTCATGTCATCCTTTTTTTAAAGTACCAATAATTGAGCTATAATAACATGTTAAAAAAATAAAAAAAATTATCATTGAATCTAAAAATTTTTAATTATGCTACAAAGCATTAAAAGCAGTCTTTTGCTGTTACTGCTTGCCAGCTATCTTGATCTTGAATAAATTCATAATCATCTTTTAAAGCATCTCTTAATAAAAAATTTTTTTCTTTTGTTGCTTCTCCAATAAAATCAGCCAACTTAGGATTAAAAGTTAAAAGAGTTGGATTATAACCAGACATAGACATTGATAAGTAATACGCTAAAAATTGTAAATATGATGATTCATTTAAAATTTTTTCAGAAAAAAGCTTCCCATAAATTTGCTCAGAAACTTTAAATGATTCTATTTTTTGAATTCCTTGAGCAACATCAATTAAAGCTTGCTCTACTTCAAAACTATTGATAGAAGCTATTTTCTCTGGATCTTGAAAAAAAACAGTTATCGCATCCGACCATTGTGCTTTAATAGCTAAACACAATGATGTAGATGATAATAGGCATCTTTTTTTTGGAAGCGACTGAATTAAAAAAGATAATTGCTTAATTATTTTATCAGCTTGATCATTGTTAACCATATACTCTTCAATACAATCTTGAATATCAACCTCTGAAACTTGA
>CANNMA010000064.1 GCA_947505805.1 bacterium | reverse complement strand
CAACGATTCAAAAGCTCTGTCAGCAGTGTGACAACAGTAGTTTTTCCAACTGACCCTGTTATAGCAATAGTTTTGATACGGATGTTTTGAGCAAAAATATCGAGTTCAGAAATAAACTTAGATCCCCAATATTCAAGATATGGTTTTAAATTGATACCTGGGCTTGGAATAATGATATCGTTAAGTTCTAAAAACTGTTCAAGACAGTTTTTTGGAATGAGTTGTGCTTTATAATGATCAAGTAAAAATGTTTGTTCTGGAGAAAGTGAATCAACTTCAAAAATAGTTATAGTTGATGTTAATGGTGCTACATATTCAAGAACAGCTTGTCCTGTTTTTCCAAATCCCCAAATACCAATTTTTTT
The DNA here is from genome assembly GCA_947505805.1 of bacterium. GTDB lineage: Bacteria > Babelota > Babeliae > Babelales > CAIQNR01 > CANNBR01. Next base: position 5,056 of record CANNMA010000064.1, on the reverse strand, counting down.
TCCTTGCATATTCATACTGGTCCTACATGTTTTAAAATGTCATTTATAGCGAATGAGTATACTCATAGAATCATGTTTTTAGAATCTACATACAGTAAAAAAATCGAATTTGATTTTTATCGTAAAGGCCTAAGAGAATCTTTTTTAGCATGTATCATAACTGCACCAAGTCTTATGAGTTTTTCAATATCACCTTTAGTGTGGTAGTCGATTGTAGTACCTCTTAATGAGCATCTTCCTTTAAAAGTTACATACGATAAGTTAGCGCCACAAAAAGTACTATTTTCAAATGAACAGTTCGTAATAGTTGTGCTTTCTAGGTTTGCTTGTGTGAAATTACAACCAATAAAGTTGCTATTTGAAAGATTGGTATTTATAAAAATAGTTTTTCTTAAAGATGAATTCTTAAAAATACAATATGAGATAATCGATCCAAAAAAATCAGAATGTTTAAAATGGCTGTGAGAAAAAATAGTTCTTATGATTGTTGAGCCGATTAATTTTTGATGTCTGAAGTTGGAACAATGATGATTATAATGATACATAAAAAGTGTATCAGTGGGTGTCGCATTACTTATTTCATCTCTAAAATCGATCGCAATAGGGTCTGGCATTGAAGGGTTTTCATTTTCTTTTATGGGCATGCCGATAGTGGAACTAAAATCCAAAATACCTTCTGCTTCAGGTTCTTCGATTTGTTTAAAATTTGCTTGTAATTGCATTAGAGGTTTTTGATATTCTAAAGCACTAAGTAAGGTTATTGGCATAAAATATAAGACTGAAGTGAGTAGGATTTTCATAAATTCCCCATTTATAATTTTAAATACTTTTTTAAAGCAGTGTTAAAAATAGCAATATAGCACATAAAATGCAAATGGAAATCTTTAGGGCTTTTTTAGAAGTGGCTTATTTTGGCTTAAAGAGAGAAAGAACTTATTTTTTTCGTTGAGAAATTCATTGAAAGGGGTATGCTTTGATCGTCTATAAACCTTACCTATCACAATTTCCTAGCAATAAAGGAGCTTTGAATGCCGGATACTAAAAATTCTGAAAATGGAACGCCACAGTACAAAGATACGCTTAATTTACCTCGTACCGATTTTCCTATTCGTGCGAATGCTTCCGTTGAAGATCCGATTCTTATTGCTCGATGGCAGCAAGAAAAGCTTTATGACAAGGCTTTTTTGAAGAATGAAGGTAAGAAAAAGTTTATTCTGCATGATGGTCCTCCGTATGCGAATGCGAATATTCATTTGGGTACCGCTTATAATAAAATTTTAAAAGACATTGTGACAAAGTCAGAGCGTATGACCGGAAAGCATGTTCCCGTTACTCCTGGTTGGGATTGTCATGGTCTTCCTATAGAGCTTCGTGTTGCGGGTGAAAATCCTCAAGCAAAGGGCGCTGAACTTAAAGAAAAGTGTCGTGCCTATGCTCATCATTGGATTGGTGTTCAGAAGGAAGAATTCAGGCGTCTTGGTGTTGTTATGGATTGGAGTCATCCTTATGAAACAATGTCCCCTGATTATGAAGCTGCAACGGTTCAGGCGTTTGGTAAGTTTGTAGAAAGTGGGTATATTTCCAGAAAAAACAAAACAGTACCATGGTGCGCATCATGTCAGACAGTACTTGCAGCAGCAGAAATCGAACGTTATGATCGCAAAGATCCATCAATTTATGTTCGCTTTCCAATGGTTGATCATCCCTTTAAAGGGATTGATCGTGAAGTAAGTTTGCTTGTATGGACAACAACTCCTTGGACTTTGCCACTTAACAGGGCGGTCTTTTTAAAAGCGAATGCTGATTATCAACTTCTTGATATCAGTGGTCATGCAGTTGTTGTAGGCACAGCTCTTGCGGATAAGGTATGTGCCCTTTTAAAGGTTCCTAAAATTGTCCTTGGTGAATGCAAGGCTCAAGATCTTGCAGGACGTAAAGCGCAACATCCTTTTGTAGCAGGTTTGTTAGTGCCTGTATGTGCTGATCAACAGTTTGTTGAACTTTCTGATGGTACTGCATGCGTACACTGTGCTCCTGGTTGTGGTCCTGAAGATTATGAAGTCGGTATTAAAAATAATTTAGAAATTTTTTCTCCGTTAAGTCCTGATGGATGTTATACAGCTGGTATTCAACCACAGGAACTTGAAGGAATGTCCATTAAGGATGCTCTTGGTTGGGTAATGACTCAGTTGCAAACTACAAGCACCTTACTCTTTAAAACATCAATTAATCACGCTTACCCGCACTGTTGGCGTTGTAGAAATGGATTAATGTTTAGAGCGACTAAGCAATGGTTTTGTGAACTTGATCATAAAGGGCTTCAGGATAATTCGCTTGAAGCAATTGAAAAGATTCAGTTTTTACCTGAAGCAATGCGTAATCATTTAAGAGCTGCTGTTTCAGGTCGTCTTGAATGGTGCTTGTCTCGTCAACGTACGTGGGGAACTCCGATTATTGCATTGATTTGTAATGATTGTGATAAGGAAGTTGTTGATCAAAAAATGCTTGCACGTGTTGTTGAAGGTATTGCCAAAGACGGGATTGAGTATTGGGATCGGGTAGCATTATCAACTTTGATACCAAGTTCACTTTCATGTTCTGAATGTGGCGGCCATTCTTTTAGAAAAGAAAGCGATATTTTGGATGTGTGGTTTGATTCAGGGATTAGTCATTATGCGGTTCTTGAAAAAAACAAACAGCTTGGGTATCCGGCTGATATGTATCTTGAAGGGATTGATCAGCATCGTGGATGGTTTCAGAGTTCACTGTTAACATCGATGGCTCTTGAAGGGACTCCTTGTTTTAAAACAATTGTGACTCATGGGTACACCGTTGATGACAAAGGTCGCAAGATGTCAAAATCGCTTGGTAATGTTATTGCTCCTCAAGAACTAATTGATCGTATGGGTACTGATGGTCTGAGGTTGTGGGTTGCAAGTATTGAGATGCAAGGTGATGTGGTTGTTTCAAATACGCTTTTGACCAATGTGCAAGAGTCGTATCGTAAAATTCGTAATACCTGCAGATTCTTTTTACAAAATTTATATGATTATGATCATGAAAAAGATGCAGTAGCTTATGATGAACTTATGGCAATTGATGCCTATGCACTGCATGAATTGGCTCTTTTTAATGAACGAGTACAGGCTGCTTATCAAAAACGTAATTTGACGGGGGTGTTTCATGCTCTTGTTGATTACTGTACTGGTGAACTGAGTTCATTTTATGTTGATATCATTAAAGATCGTTTATATACCGATAAACCTGATGGAAAAGAACGTCGATCAGCACAAACGGTTTGTTGGATTATGCTGGATACGATGACTCGTTTGATGGCTCCTATCTTATCATTCACAGCAGAGCAGGTTTCAGATCATTATCAAAAAAATAAAAAGGATTCGATTCATCTTCAGGATTTTGCATCTATTCCATTTATATGGGGGCAAGTTGAACATGAGTCTTATCTGAAAAATATACGACTGCAAAGTTTAAAAGTATCAGCACACGCTGATGCTGTAGTAGATCGAGCAAAAAGGGAAGTACAGTGGGGAACGCTGCGCGCAATGCGATCATCGATATTAAAGGCGATTGAGCTTTTGCGACAAAAAAATAGTGTAAAACATTCTTTAGAGGCGAAGGTAACGCTCACCATGAATATCTCAAATGAACCGATGGCTTTAATAAAGGGGCTTCTAAGTGATATTGAAAAAACAGGACAATCACGAACAGATTTTTTGAAAGAATTTTGTATAGTGTCAGCCTGCGATGTCATTGAAGTAGATGATGAGTCTGAGTACGAAGATGAAGAAGATGCAACCTATGTATTTGATGGAATGGATGGACTGCAAGTAAAGGCAAGCCATGCACCAGGATCAAAGTGTCCACGTTGTTGGCAGTGGGAAGTAACTGATCATCAACATGGTCTTTGCAAGAGATGTCAAAAGGTTGTGGACTCACTACGATCGATGACAGCTTGATAACGAATAGTGTGTTAAGTAAAAATTAAAAAGGACGAGTATTTAAAACTTGTCCTTTTTTTTTATCTAAATTGAGTATGAATAATGAGTGTGGATTGACAGCGATGGGTAGATTTTTTGTAGTGGTAATTTTGATATTAACAAGCCCTCTGCGTGGAGCAGGCTATGAGCTTGATGCTCGTGAGGTTATTATTGAATGTCGTGATGGATCGTTTATCAGTAATGAACGTATTTTGAGGTGTTTTAAATATTTTGGTCATCTTATTGATGTGCATGGTGGGATTCAAGAATCGTTGAAGGGATTTTCTTTGGATGGGAAACCGATTCATAGGAAGGTTCAGTTTGAAAAGGACTCTACAGTGATGGTAAGCATTTGTGGAGGGGTTTTTTATCTTAACTGTTCAAAGAGTATGTTTAGATTGCTTATCGATATTATTTGTAATGAAAATTTAGAAAGAAATGCTGCTTTGTTGAAACGTTATTCAATTGATGAGATGGTCCATCTTTTCAAATTGATTAAGTACTTGCAGTTACGCTCTCCATTTGTGGAAGATTTGCGGCCGTTATTAAATCGATTTTTTGAAAAGCCTATAATTAGAAAGTTCTTCTTGGAAGGGCATTTAGGTCTGCGAGAAATCTTTACTGATCTTGAAAAAGCCCATACAGATTTTCAAATTCTTGTAATTGCAAAAGGGAAAAAAGAGCTAAGAAAAGAATCTTTAGCTAGTGGGTTTTCCGAGTCAGATTCAGAAGGTAGTCGCAGAGGCTCTTTTTCATTAGAACAACAGTATCTTACGGAATGTCTTGATCATTCACCTGAATTGAACCACCAACATGCTTCACAACGATTGTTAGGGATGTTTAAGAAAGCTCAAATCGAGCAACGAGCTACTGTTGGGATTGCGCCAGAAATACATTCGTTATTGCAAAGTCTGCCAGAAGATGTTCGAGGAAAATACGAAGTACTTTGCAAAACAGAAAGCTTTGTGTAACGGGACTATAAAAATATGGTAATAAAAAAGATAATAATGTACGCAGCTTAGTGCGACTTGCTCTAGTTATTTGTAAGAACTATTTTT
>CANNMA010000063.1 GCA_947505805.1 bacterium | reverse complement strand
TTTTGGAAATCATTTTTTTCTTCTGATGCTTTATACAAAAAACGAATTGAATTTCCCGCAGAAGAAATTCCTGCGCCACTTTTGGTTATGGGGCAAGAAGTTGAAGATGAATATCGAAGTAAAGGATTTTTACGTGTTGCAGTTGAAACATGGGAAGATGATAAAGGACAAGAATTTTTTGTGGTGAAAGAGGGGATTCGTTATGCCATTCAGAAAATTCAGATTAAAGGAGTAACTGCTTGTGAAGTTGCTTGGCTTGAAAAGAGTTTTTTTAAAGATCTTAAACGTAATACATATATTGATGAAGAAAAGCTTTCAGATGCACTGAGTGCTGTAAAAAACTGGTATAAAAAACAGGGCTTTTGGGATATTCAAATTCTGAAACCAGACTATAAAGCTGCTGGTGAATCATCGATGATTCTTGACCTTACTTTTAATGAGGGTATGCAAAAAAAATTAGAATCGATTGTTGTTCCAGAAGATGAAGAAGCTACAACAGCACTTTTTTCATCACAAAAAATCGATTTAACAAAGGGGGCAGTGCCCTTTTTAAAAGAGTGGATTTCTGCGCAGCGCACATTTCTTGTGAAATATTATCAGGATCAGGGTTATACACAGGTAAAAGTTACTCATCTCTTGGCACAAAAAGAGCAAGGGGTTGCATTGGTTTGGAATGTTGAAAAAGGTAAAAAAGGCTTTTTTAAGCATACGATTTTAAGGGGGTATACGAGTATTTCTTACGATCGACTTATGTCTTTACTTTCTTACAAAGAGGGTGACGTGTGGAATAAAAATACCTTACAACAATCGGTAACATCATTACGTTCTTTGGGAGTATTTGAACGAGTCAATAGTTGTCCTGTTTTTAAACAGGATACTGATTCACAGCGAGATATCATTTTGATGTTAAAAGATGATGATCCTTTTGAAATTAAGTTACGAGCTGGATTTGCACAGGTAAGTAATAATCATTTAAATTTTAAAAAAGGTTCAACTTATACAGCAGGGGGATCGTTTATATGGAAAAACCCGCGAGCTTTTGGTGATAAGGTTTTAGTAGAAGTTGATTTTAATCGATTTCAACATCGTTTTAATACCTCCTATACTATTCCTTTGATTGGTATGTTTCCTGTTGCAACAATTTTTAAAGGGTACGCAAATAAATATATTCAACCGATTTATATTGGTTCATCAAAGCCTTTGTATCAAGTAATTCAACAAGGCTTTTTAGCAGGTTTTAGTAAAAAAAGGGGCCATTGCGATTTGGGTCTTACGGCAGGTTTTGAATGGATGGAGACGAATGATATTTCGTTAGAAGTTGCGAGGGCTATCGATTTTGATCCAGAACTTGTTGATAAAAAAATACCGTATATTTTCATTGAACCGATGCTTTATGCAGATTTTTTAGACGATAAAGTTAATCCAACTAAAGGGTTCTTTTTTGTGTTGGGTGGAAAAGGGATGTTTCCTTTTAAAAAAAGTTCTTACTTAATTAAGTTCATAGCGGAGCAGGGTGCTTTTATTCCTGTGCGTTCTTCAGTTCTTGCGTTACGCTTTCGGGCTGGGCATATTTTTGGCAGACAGTTTTCAGCAATAATGCCGCCAGAGCGATTTTATCTTGGAGGTCCAAACTCAATTCGAGCGTATGTGCAGGATTATTGTCCCCCTTTGGGTACGTATGTGACCGAGCAAGGGGAAATTCAGGATGTTCCTCGTGGGGGCAAAACAATGTTAAATGCAAATATAGAGCTGAGATTTCCGGTAAATGGGCAATTTTTTTGGGGAACGTTATTTCAGGATTTTGGAATCTTAGTTGGGAAGCATCAAGAACTTTTTCAGGGGTCTCATCCTTTAGCTGCTACAGGTTTTGGAATTCGGTATTTGACTCCTGTTGGAACGCTTCGTTTTGATATTGGATGGAAATGGCACAAAGAAAGACCTGAAGCAAGCTCATACGCCTGGTTTCTTGCTTTTGGAAATGCTTTTTAATGGGGCATTCTTTGCTTTCAAGGTGGAAAACGTTATATTCAGTGAGGATAAAATAGCGAATATATAAGGATGACCCTATGAACGTCGAATCAAAACCAGTTAATACAAAAAAACTTTTAATTCATGAACTTGCCCATCATTTTCCGTACGCGGTTTTTTCCGTTGCGTTGAGTTTTGTTGGTGCTGCAATTTTGGGATATTTTTCATTTGGAGCAACTCCCGAAACGGTTGAGCAGGGTTCGCTGGTACTCTTTCACTCATTCCATTTTTTGCATATTGTTTTTGCTGCTACCGGCGCAGTCTTAACTTTTTTTAGATATTCAGATAGTGTCGTAAAAGGTTTGTTGTTGGGTGCCTTAAATGCTGCTTTCTTTTGTATACTTTCAGATATTTTTATGCCCTACTTGGTTGGTGAATGTTTAGGGGTTGCAATGGAGTTACATGTTTGTTTTATGCACGAGATGCATAATATTATTCCGTTCTTACTTGTTGGTGTATTCAATGGGTGGCTTTTAAGTAAGCATCATAGTGGCAAAAAAAGCTTCTATTCACTTTGGTCTCATTTCACTCATATTTTAGTGAGTTCGTTGGCCTCAATGATGTATCTCATTTCTCACGGTATGCATGATTGGATGCCGTACATGGGTATTTTGTTCGCCTTTTTAGTTATAGCAGTAGTGGTTCCTTGTACTCTTTCAGACGTTGTGGTTCCGGTCTACGCTGCTCGTTTTAGTGGAGATAAATGAGAAGTATTCGATTAAAAAATATTGAAAAGTCATTTCATGGCGAGTTGATTCTCGAAAACATTAATCTGACGATTCCAGAAGGAAAGTTTTTTGCTCTTCTGGGGCCAAGTGGGTGCGGTAAAACAACAATTTTGAGACTTATTGCAGGTTTTGAATCACCTGATCATGGTTCGATTATGCTTGGCGATACTGATATTACCCATGTTCCTATCAATAAACGACGCATTAATACGGTCTTTCAAAACTATGCACTGTTTCCTCATATGGATGTGTTTAATAATGTTGCGTATAGTCTGAAGCTTAAAAAAATACATCCTGATATTATTCAACAAAAAGTGATAAAAATTCTTAAATCAGTTCGCCTTGAACATCAAATGTACAAGTCAATTAATCAGCTTTCGGGTGGGCAGCAACAACGAGTTGCTCTTGCTCGTGCAATTATTAATGAGCCAGAAGTCTTATTGCTTGATGAACCACTGGCAGCGCTTGATGTAAAACTTCGGGAACAGATGCTTATTGAATTGATGGATCTCCAAGAAACATTACGAACAACGTTTGTGTACATTACTCATGATCAAACGGAAGCATTAACTCTTGCTGATCAGATGGCGATTATGAATTATGATGGCCGCATTGAACAGATCGGTTCGCCACGAGAAATTTATGAATTTCCCATTTCATCATTTGTTGCTCAATTTGTTGGTAAAATGAATCTCTTTAAAGGAACTATCAAGATAGGTACTGGAAAAGTGACTTTTATCGAAGAGACTAATTTGGGTGAATTTGAAGTTGCATCATTTGCTCGTTCTCCTTGGATGATTGAAGGAGCACATGTTTTAATGGGTGTTCGTCCTGAAAAAATTTGGATTGGTAAAAAACTAGAAACAAATTTTACGAATCATTTGGCCGGTAAGGTTGAGTCGATTGTGTATCATGGTCCTGCAACTCAGTATAATGTCAGACTTAAAAATGGGGTTCGCATCGAGGTTTTTGAACAAAACGAAGAACATTTCCCCAAAGAAAAAATTGATTATGACGATGAAGTGTATCTTCATTGGCAAAAAGAAAATGCAGTATTGTTGGAACGATGAAAATAAAAAAAGCCATTGGGCAAACAGAAAATTCATTTTTTTGGGGGGTTATAGCGCTTGTATGGCAGGCGCTGTTTTTCTATTTACCACTTTCGTTTTTATTAACGACCAGTTTTGTAAAGCATATGCCTTCAAGTAATGTGTCCTATTTTTCATTTGATTATTATCGAGCGCTTTTTCAACCTGTGTATGGGTTTATCTTTTTACGATCTTTGATAGCAGCAAGTTGTACGGTGTTAGTAACCCTTTCTATAGCATATCCTGTTGCCTATTATATTGCGGTGAAGGTCAAAAAATGGAAAAGTGTTTTATTCGCATTGCTGATCATTCCTTTTTGGACAAATTTTTTACTGCTGGTGTATTCGTGGTATTTTTTGCTTGAAAATGATGGGATTGTAAATACGTTTTTATTAAAACTTGGTGTAATTTCAACACCACTTCACTTGATGAATACAACCTTTGCAATCTATTTTGGGATGTTTTATTGTTACTTACCTTTTATGTTATTGCCTTTGTATAGTTCGCTTGAAAAATTTGATCCACGGCTTCTTGAAGCATCGGCTGATTTGGGGGCAACTTTTTGGCAAACGTTTCGGACTATTATTATTCCCTTAACCAGTTCTGGGATTAAGACCGGAGCTATTTTAGTGTTTGTTCCTGCATTTGGGGAATTTGTAATTCCAGCTCTTCTTGGTGGCGACAAGACCATGTATGTCGGATCTGTGATAACACATTATTTTTTAACGATGCGTAATGTGCCATTAGGTTCAGCTTTTACGTGTCTTGCAGCTATTGTTTTAGTGATTTTTTTAGGATGCATTCTTAGAGTAACTCGAAGTATTTTTTCAGGAGGGAAAACCCATGGTTCGTAAAACTACTTCGTACAGCTCATTTTTTTTACCGCTCTGGGTTACTGCAGCCTACCTTTTTTTATACCTACCCATACTAGTTCTGGTTGCTTTTTCGTTTAATTCAGTTGAGTTTCCGTATCGTTGGGTCAGTTTTTCTTGGCGTTGGTACCATGAATTATTTACATCAGTGGAAATTTGGCAGGCAGCATGGAATTCGGTGTTGGTGGGAACTGCCGCGGTCATACTGAGTTTAGTACTCGGACTCCTTTTTGTTATGTGGAACGCACAGCGCAAATCTGATTATTTATTAACATTTTTCTATCCTAATTTAGTAATACCAGAAATTGTATTGACCGTTGGGCTTTTAAGTTTTTTTGTTTTTTTTAACATTCCTCTTGGATTGATGACGTTGGTAGTTGGACATGCTCTTTTAGGACTTGGATACACTATTCCTATTTTGCATACGAGTTTTACCGCTATTAATCGTACTATGATTGAAGCATCGCTTGATTTAGGAGCTACGCAAAGTCAAACATTTTTTAAAGTAGTACTGCCGATTATAATGCCAGGATTACTCGCTGCAGGATTGTTAGTTTTTATTTTATCGCTTGATGATTTTTTGATTGCATTCTTTTGTGCTGGAGCTTCTGCTCAAACGTTGCCGTTGTATATTTTTGCAATGATAAGGACGGGGGTTTCTCCTATAGTCAATGCACTTGCAACAGTCATGATACTAGTAAGTAGTATTTTGGTTATTGCCTTTTGTTCGTTACGTGTGAGGGAGCGGGTGTGGTAACTTCTAAACAAGCAGCTCTTTTTTCAGGCATTATT
>CANNMA010000062.1 GCA_947505805.1 bacterium | reverse complement strand
TCCATAAAGCCCATCGTTCAACAATATCTTTCCATGTTATAAATCCAAGGCCCCCTGCGATCATTAAAAAACTCGTAATTAAAAGCATATTATAGCTTTCTGCGTAAGCAATCATCCCACCTGGAAAGGGAGTAATGCCCGCATTACAAAATGCTGAAATGGCATGAAAAAATGAATAAAAAAGAGCTTTATTAAAGTGAAAGTCATAGCGAAGTGTTTGAAAGATAAAAAAGGCACCGATACATTCTATGATGGCGGTTAGTCCAATAATAAAAAGTAATATTTTTTTCATATGCTTCCATGAATCAAGATCGAGCATTTCACCAGCCATAACTTGGCTTGAAAGTCCTAAATTTACAAAGAGTGAAACTACACAAAAAGTTAATGTAATAAGCCCAAGGCCTCCTATTTGAATAAGACCCATGATGATCATTTGACCGAGTGTTGTGAAATGTTCAAGAGGAATTGTTAAGAGTCCTGTAACACAAGTACAGGATGTAGCAGTAAAAAATAAGTCTATAAGCGCAATAGGCTGTGTTCGACACATTGGTAGGCCTAGTAAGAATGTTCCTACAAGGATAGTGAATGTGATTGAAAAAAGAATTGTTCGACTTGGTGAAAAAAAATGAGGTTTATGATAACCCATACTATGCTCCTGATCAGTTTTTCAACATTACATAATAACAAACAAAGTGATTGCTATAAGGCTGATAAAAATAACAACAAGCCTGTTAAAATAGATATTGATATGTTCTTTTACTTTTTTACCCCAGGTAAACATGACGATTGCGACTAAAAACAGTCTGGCTGTTCTAACAATGGCGCAACTTACAACAAAGGGTAAAAATGAGATTCGGCAAAAACCTGCAGTGAGTGTTATGACTTGATAAGGAAGAGGTGTAAGTCCTGCAAGCATAATTGCTGAAGTTTCATGTGTTTCATATTGATTGCAAAGATATTCAAATTTTTCAGGTGTAGTTACTAAACGAACTAATTTTTGTCCTGCAAGTTCCCAGATAGAGTGGCCAATGTAGTAAGCAACAATACCACCAATCACAGAAGCTATTGTTGCTAAAAAAGCAAAATAAAATGAACGATCCGGTTTTTCTGAACAAAACAATAAAAGAAGTGGCCCTGCTGGAAAAATAATGATTGCTTCCAGAAAAAAGAAAAGTGCAAGTATAAAAACACCTGATGGTTTATGTACGAGTGTCCCCATCCAATCGTACAGGCGCCGTAGTTGTACAGCACCTGAGTGTAAGCCGGGAATCTTGTGAATCACGCGTTCCTCGTTCCTTTAGTAAGATGACTGTGCAAGTAGTCCATCAATTTTTCGATCGCAATACGTTCTTGTTTTGTAGTATCACGATGGCGAACAGTCACGCAATGGTCTTGTTCACTTTCAAAATCGTAAGTGATGCAGAATGGGGTACCAATCTCATCTTGGCGGCGATATCTTTTACCAATTGAAGCTCCACTATCATCAACTTGAACAGAAAGTCCAGCTCGTTTTGCAGCGTGATATAATTTTTCAACTGGTTCAGACAATTTTTTAACAAGAGGCATAAATGCGGCAGTGATTGGAGCAATTGTTGGATCGATCTTAAGAACGATACGTTTTTCCCCTTCAACTTCATCTTCAAAATAGGAATCATATAAAAGTGTTAAAAAGAGTCGGTCTGTACCAACTGATGCTTCAACAACATGAGGCATATACGATTCTTTTGTTTCTTCATCAAAGACTGCCAAATCTTTCCCTGAATGATTTGAATGTTGGGTTAAATCAAACGCTCCACGATGCGCAATTCCTTCAATTTCTTTCCATCCAAAAGGAAACAGATATTCCACATCGACACAGCGAGCAGCATAATGAGCTAGTTCATCTTTGGTGTGTTCACGTACGCGAATTTTTTCTGAGCTAATACCAATAGCTTTATAAAAAGCGAGGCGATGATCGATCCATTGCTGTAAAAAATCATTTGATGTTTCTGGTTTACAGAACCATTCGATTTCCATTTGTTCAAACTCACGCATTCTAAAGAGAAACTGTTTTGGAGTAATTTCATTTCTGAATGATTTACCAGCTTGTGCAATACCAAAAGGAACTTTTACACGGCAGGTGCTTAAAACATTTTTGAAATTAACAAAAATAGCTTGAGCTGTTTCAGGGCGTAAGTAACAGGTTGATGATGCTCCTTCAAGGGCTCCTAATTGTGTTTTAAACATCATGTTAAAATTGCGTACTTCGGTCCAATCATTTTTTCCGCAATGAGGGCATCCTTTTGAAAGGTCGGTATCATCAGCGCGGTATCGATGCTTACAGTTTTTACAGTCGATCATTGGATCATGGAATCCTTCAACATGTCCTGATGCTTTCCATACTGCTTCAGGTGCAAGTAATGATCCTTCAAGTTCTACAACAGATCCCCATTTATTTTCTAATGAGGTAAGCCATGCTTTTCTGATGTTTTTTTTCATCAATGTCCCTAGGGGGCCAAAGTCATAGACTCCGTTAATGCCACCGTAGATATCAGCAGCTGGAAATACAAAGCCGCGGCGTTTGCATAAGCTTACGAGAGTTTCTAAAGATACTGATGTTTCACTTGGTTTAATCATACAAATTCCTTATCCTAAAGAGCCGAATGGATCGATTATTGTAGCATACTTTTTAACAATAATCATTTTAATCTACTGAATAAAATAGAAAATAGGTATTTTCCTGTTGATTTTAATTCTTTTAGATTAAGAAAATAGTCCCTTATTTTGCTCGTATGAAAGCCTCGCCTTTTTTGATGATTGAGCTATTCTTAAGTTTTTAAATTTAACATTAATGTTACTTCAAAAAACTCTATTGATAAGCTGTAAGAAAGGAAGATAGATGCAAAATATTTTGTCATTTCGGATTAAAGACATACTTGTTGTTACGTTAATTATTATTGGTGGGGTGCTTTTTTACCAGCTTTTTACCAATCAAAAAGAACTTGCTCATGCGATTGCTACCTACGGGGTTAAGATAAAACATACTGCAGGGGAAGCTCCTTATGTAGGGGAAGAAGCATTAAAACAACAAACATGGACCATGGTACAAGAAAAAGCTCGTGATACTGTTGTTCAAGTTATTTCGCAAACAGCTGAAATTAACATTTTACAACCCTATAGAACACCAAAACAGAGTGGTGGTTCAGGGAGTGCGTTTTTTATTAGTGAAGATGGTGAGCTTGTCACAAATGCTCATGTAGTTGATGAAGCACAAGCTGTGTGGATTAAAATTCCATCATTGGGAAAGATGATCATCGATGTTGAAGTTATTGGAAGAGCTCCTGAAAGAGATTTGGCGTTATTAAAAATTTCTGAAGAAGGTCTTGAAAAAATAAAAGATAAGTTGGGAAAAGTCCCCTTTTTATCTCTTGGAAATTCAGATATTGTGCATCGAGTTGATGAAGTTTTGACTCTTGGATATCCTCTGGGTCAATGTTCTTTAAAAAGTACTTGCGGTGTAGTTAGTGGACGTGAACATATTGGAGGACGTTTACTAATTCAGATTGATTCTCCTATTAATCCAGGAAATTCTGGTGGGCCTGCTTTAAACACGCTTGGTCAAGTGATTGGTATTACGAGTTCAGGAATTACCAGCGCTCAAAATGTTGGGTATGTGATTCCTATTAATGAACTTAAAATGATTCTTGATGATTTACGAAAAACCCCACTCTTGCGACGTCCTTTTCTTGGATTTTTCTTAAACAATGGAAGTGAAGAGCTTGCTAAACATCTTGGTAATCCTGTTCCTTCAGGGTGTTACATTGTTGATGTGTATGAAAATAGTCCACTTGCAAAAAATGGTATTAAGACTGGTGATATGATTTATGAAATTAATGGAATCCCTGTTGATGAATATGGTGATCTAGCGCTTTCATGGAGTGAAGATAAATTGTCATTGATGGATTATATTTCCATGCTTGAACTTGGTCAATTGGTAACGCTTGTGTGTTATCGTAATGGCGTAAAAAAAGAAGTGAGCTTTCCTTTTGAAAGAACTGAACTTGCTCCTGTCAGGCAGATCTTTTTAGGAAGCGATAAAATTGATTATGAAATTTTTGGTGGAATGTTATTACAACCATTAACCCTTAATCATGTTCCAGCACTTGTTGCAAATGCGCCCATTTTAACTCGTTATGGTTCTTCAAAGCATCAAAAGGAACCGGTACTTATTTTGACTCATGTGGTTCCTAATTCTCAGGTTCAGCGTTTGAATTTACTGGGTGAAGGGTCAATTATGAGTGAAGTTAATGGTGTTGTTGTTAAAACTATGGATGACTTGCGGCATGCTATTGGTCAGCATATTGGTGATGAACGTATGACCTTTAAAACAGAAGACGGAGTGTTTTTTGTATTGAATACGAAAAAAGTATTAGAAGATGAGTATAAACTTTCTCAAACCTATCAGTATCCTATTTCTCCGTTTATGAAACAGATGATTGAAAAAGGTCTTCCTAAAGCAAAAGAGGCTGTCGATGTCAAAAAAAGAGCGTCTTGATCTCTTAGTTCAAGAAAAGCATTCAGAACTGAGTCGTACACAAATACAAAGTTTTATCATGCAAGGACTTGTAAAAGTTGATGGTGAGGTGGTCACAAAAGCTGGCCACCCTACAGCTTGTGATGCAGTTATAGAACTTACTGATGCGGTTCCTAAATTTGTATGTAGGGCCGGTTTTAAACTGGAAAAAGCGCTTGCAGATTTTAAAATTGATGTAACTGGTTTTGTAGTGCTTGATTCAGGTCTTTCAACGGGTGGTTTTACCGACTGTCTTTTGCAAAATGGTGCCGCAAAGGTGTATGGAGTTGATGTTGGATTTAATCAGGTACATGAAAAAATAAAACGAGATGAACGTGTTCAGGTTATGGAGCAAACAAACTTGCGCTATGTAACTTCTGTTGGTGAGCTTGTTGATATGGTAACACTCGATCTTTCATTTATTTCTGTTTTGAAAGTTATGCATGTGGTCAAAGCTGTTTTAAAACCAAAAGGGATTTTGGTTGTTCTGGTAAAGCCTCAATTTGAAGCAGCACGTCATGAAGTGGGAAAAGGTGGAGTTATTAGGGATGAAGAAATTCATACACAAGTTGTTAAAAAAGTAACTGAAGGTATTTGTCTTACCGGTTTTGCACTTCAAGGTGTTATTGAATCACCACTTCTTGGTGGGTCTGGCAACAAAGAGTTTTTAGCGTTCTTTTTGAAGAATGATTAAGAGTTTGTTCAGTTCTTTCGGGCTTGGGACCTCAAACAAGAGATTGTTCATTTTTTTTATTTTTTAGTGCAAGACGTAGGTATACCCTGTGCGGGCAGCACCAAAGAGGTTGCTCACCCAACCCCTTTGGAAACAAAGGTGCAAACATGCTGTTTGAACGCTTTTGACGGATCAAACTCGGTCCAGCTCCTGCGGGCTTGAGACCTCAAACAAGAGATCCTAATACGGTAAATTTTTTATAAAAAATCTATGATTCGAAGAAA
>CANNMA010000061.1 GCA_947505805.1 bacterium | reverse complement strand
AAAATTTGAACATTCTCATGTAATATCGAAAAACCATAAACTGTGTTATTTTTCAAGAATGAAAAAAATAATCCATACACCATTACTCATAGATAGATAAAAAGGAACTTTATGTTTAATCGATCTCAAATTCAAAGCGATCTTGCAGCTCTTTTAGGGATTGTGACTGCACTCGTTGTTATTGGATTGTTGTTTGTCTATTCATCAAGCTCTATTTATGCGGCACAAAACTATGGTTACGCCCATTACTTTTTAAAAAAACAATGCATTGGTGTTGTATTAGGACTTATTGCTTTCTTTGTTGCCCGCAGACTCTCTTCAGAAATCATATATTCAATGACTCCTGCATTTTTTTTAGGCTCCCTTGCATTAACCATTGCAACATTATTTCCACAGCTATCACACCATATTCATGGATCAAGTAGGTGGCTCGCATTCAAAGGGTTTTCTTTTCAGCCAAGTGAACTTTTAAAAATTGCCTGCATCATGTACCTCGCTCGCATTTTATCCAAACAACACAAAGAATCATTCACCCGATTTTCAGGGTATATACCTTTTTTAATAATCATTGGACTTGTTACCATTGTACTTTTAAAACAACCTGATTTTGGACTTGCAATGACTCTTCTTGCAACCTCAATCACTCTTCTTTTTATCGCCGGCCTTCCAGTACTACATCTTTTATGTGCAGGAATGGGACTTGTAACGTTAATTGGACTTTTGATTTATGCTCAACCCTATCGAATGAGACGAATACTAACCTTTTTAGACCCTTGGAAAGATCCACAAGGAGCTGGCTTTCAGATTATTCAATCCTTAATTGCTGTTGGTTCTGGTGGCTGGTGGGGAAGTGGAATTTCTAACTCAAAACAAAAATTTTTCTATTTACCAATGCAACATACTGATTTTATTTTTTCAATTATTACCGAAGAAACTGGTTTTATAGGAGGATCGCTCATCATATTGCTCTATGCGCTTTTTACCTATTTTGGGATCAAAATTGCCTGGCAACTCAAAAACCCCTTTGCTATTTTAACAACAATAGGCTTTGTCACTCTGACATCACTCCAAGCACTCATTAATATTTTTGTAGTTACAGGACTTCTTCCAACCAAAGGAATAGGCCTTCCTTTTATCAGTTACGGAAACTCATCACTTTTATGCTTTTTAGGAATGATGGGGATTATTGCTCATTTTGCCGATAAAGACGGGACATAAAAAAGAATTATGATTTTTTCTTTGTAACGTCTGGATACCCAACGCTCAGTCGATCTGTCTAGTGTGCTTTGCACTCTGACACGATCTTCTATCGCTGGGCACGACGGTGAAAATTTTGTCCTCGAGTTAATGAACTTCTACAGAGATAACGGAGAGAGTTTTGTTCTTGAATTAATGAACTTCTACAGAGATAACGGAGAGAGTTTTGTTCTTGAATTAATGAATTTTTATAACGGATTTCTTATAAAAAAAGTACCGTATTAGGATCTCTTGTTTGAGGTCTTAAGCCCGCAGGAGCTGGACCGAGTTTGATCCGTCACAAGCGCTCAAACAGCATGTTTGCGCCCTTGTTTCCAAAGAGGTTGGGTGAGCAACCTCTTTGGTGCTGCCCGCAGAGGGCACACGTACATCTTATGCACAAAATAAATCGTTATTTCCAGTTCATAACAAAATCAACAAGTAGACGAGTAGCAACCCCAGTAGCTGAATTTGGACGGAAATACGGTTTATCAGGAACATCAAATGCTGATGGTGCAATATCCAAATGAACCCAAGGAGTTTCTCCTACAAAGTTACTTAAAAAACAAGCTCCATTAGTTGCTCCTGCGTAATATTTAGTTTTTCCATCATTACATAAATCAGCAAGATCAGATTTTACCATGACTTTATATTCATCAATCAAAGGCAGTCTCCATACCGCATCACCAGAACTATAGGCAGCTGCTTCAATCTTTTTTGCCAAATGTTCATCTTGAGTCAACATGCCACTAAAAAATGGTCCTACTGCATGACTACACGCACCGGTCAAAGTTGCAACATCAATCATAGCCACTGGCTTAAAATTTTTGTCTGCATACGCAAGTGCATCTGCAAGAACAAGACGACCTTCAGCATCAGTATTTCCAACAACCGCTGTTTTACCGTTATAAAAAGTAATAATATCGCCAGGATGATTTGATGCACCACTAACCATGTTTTCTGCAAGCGCTGCAACTGCAACAACGTTAACATCAGGTTTACGCTGAGCAATTACCGTCAAAGCATTGATAACCGCAGCCGCACCGGACATATCTTCCTTCATTGTTTCCATATAGCCAGTAGGTTTGATGTTAAGTCCACCTGAATCGAAGGTAATACCTTTACCAACAAGGGCAATAGTTGGTGCATTTTTCTTTTTACAGGTGTACTTCATAATCACCAGATGACTATCATGTTGCGATCCCATACCAACAGCTTTAAGACCACCCATACCCATTTCTGCAATTTCATCTTCTTCAAATACAGTAACTTCAAGACCAAATTCTTTACCAAGTTGCTTAGTTCGTTTTGAAAATTCATGAGGAGACATCACATTAGCAGGAAGATCAACCCACAAACGAACCCTATTGACTGCCTGAGCAATTTGCTCGCCTTCAACAACTCCTGCCTTAACTGCTTTAACATCGGCTGAATCAACAACTCCAATAATTTCTTTAAGAATAACTGTTTTATCTTCTTTTTTAGTTAAATAAAGATCAAATTTGTAGTGAGCCATTTCACTTAATGAAACAAATACTTCGCCCATTTTTTCTTCAGAAATACCAAGATCTTTTGCTGCAGGAAGAGCATACGCAATTGAAAGTATTTTATTTGATTGGCACAATCTTACGACAAGAGCACATGCTGATCTGAAAGATTCAAGCGCTTTATGTTTTTCACTTTTTTTACCAAGGCCTACAAAAAAAAGATGAACTACTTTTTTTCCAACCATACAAACTACGGTACAAGTCTGCCCCTTTTCTCCAGTAAACTTTTTTTCTTTCAAAAATTCAGAAAGGTGAGGATACAAAGATTTTTCAATTTCTTTTTCGACCTCTTTTAGAGCTCCTTCATGCACTAAAAAAGCATAGGAATCAACTTTTTGAGATAAAACTGATTTGTCAGATATGGTGTAATTGGTCATATAAAACTCCTTACAAGGGATATAACTTAGTATGTTTTTTGCGCAACAATTGCATAAAGAAAAAAGCATAACAGAGAGGTTGTTGTAAGTAAAAATGAGGCCCATTTCTGAGCCTCATTTTTATTAATCCTAGAATTTTTATGAAATCAAGCCGTTACTACTTCTTTCCTAAAAATCGATCGTACTCGTTCTACCACTGCCACTACTTTTTTCTGTAGCCTATTGCTACTTACACTCAAAAGATCCAGAAAAGAAAGTGAATCAGTTGTCTGCTGTGATCCAGCAACAACTGCTTGCGACTGTGTTGTTGTAGTTGGGGTAGAACCAGGTCCGGAATTAACCTGTATGACCCATTGTCCCGATTTACTTTCTACTAAGCTTGGATTACCCAATGATTCCATTATGGAAAGGAAAGCTGGAGATGGGAGAGTAATACTTACAGGAGTTATTACCGTTTCTGAAGGCTGACTTACAAAAAGCAGTTTGTTAAAGATATCAATATAATAGGTCGGAGAGCCAGTTGCTGCTAATTGATTAACTATAGAACAAACTTGAGAACTACTATCAACTCCAGCACAATCAAGCTGATACAGATAACGACCCGCTGGGGCTCCATACAGAGTAGTAATAGTTGGAACACCGTACTGTACTTTTTCTTCAACAATTCCTTTAGAAAGAGCAAGTTGCGCGGCTACTTCTGGGGGGAAAGTAGAATTAGTGGTAGGAGTAGGAGGAAGAACAACTGTAACAGAACCCATATTACTCTGAATCGTTGAAATTAAATTCATTGACCCTGTAGCAGTTGGAACAAGCACTACATTTTCTTTAAGACCTGCAAGAACAGAGTTAGGAACCATACTGTAATTATACTCATACAGATATTCCGTAACACCATTTGCTGGCTGATTAAATGCTGTTAAAAAGTTCGTTGAACTTGAATTAGCTGATGCATTTGAAGAAGAAATCGGAATAGCACAAATATAAGGAGAAGTAACACTATCACCACCCTGCATAGGATTTACCATTGTAAAAGTACCAGCCCACACTCCTGGATACGGATTCAGCTGTGTATAATTGAATTGCATATTTTCAACCACTGATATGTAAGGACTATATTGTGTTGTTCCTGTAGTTGTCGCTTGATTTGAAACAGTAGCTCCTGAACTACTTACATTAGCATTATTGTAATTACCAAACCATGCAAAAAACTGTCCTGATGTTGAAGGAAGCGGAGGAGTTTGCGTCAACGTACCCAGTACATTAGTTGATGTAGTAGACGCAGCAGGAGTTGTGCTATTTAATAATCCTCCCGCTCCTGAACCAGTAGTATTAGTTGATCCAGTAGATGCAGCAGGAGTTGTGCTATTTGATGATCCTCCCGCTCCTGATCCTCCCCCTAATCCTGAACCAGTAGTATTAGTTGATCCAGTAGACGCAGCAGGAGTTGTGCTATTTGATGATCCTCCCGCTCCTGAACCAGTAGTATTAGTTGATCCAGTAGATGCAGCAGGAGTTGTGCTATTTGATGATCCTCCCGCTCCTGAACCAGTAGTATTAGTTGATCCAGTGGTTGATGGTAATTGAGATGGAGCTGGTGGAGTAGCTGTTGCGCCAAAAAGAGTTAATCCTAAAAGTGATTGTGTATTCAAATTAGACCCAGTTGACACTAAATCACCTTTGACAGGAGTTTGGCCTAATAATCCACAAATTGTTGATGGAACAGTGTTGTCTGTAACAGGAACTACAGAAGGCTGAGTACCAGGAGCCCCTGCAAAAGGCCTACTACCAAAAAGCGTTGCCACAAATGGTTTTGCTTGTACTAACTGCTGCTGTAGACCAGCATCCAGAGGAGGATTATTATAATTCAGCAAGGTTGCATTAGCAGCAGTAGCAGCAGGCTGAGCAGCTTGAAAATAATATGTTGTATCAAGTGGATTCAATTGCGCATCCTGACCAAAGCATGTTACTGCATACTGTTTAGGAATAAGCATCGTTTCACTAACAGTAATCTTATAATTTCCAGAATTACCACCTTGAAATAACGTGTATTCTTTTCCAATAAGATAACTCGTTGCCATCGCATTAAGAACTGCCTGCGTTAAATTTGTTGTTACTGGTGAAAGTTCAGCTGGAGTACCATACGTGCCATCATTATTCATGATTGCAGTTTGTACATTTCCAGCAGTATTACAGGAATATTGAGTTACTGTTCCATTAGTTCCCACCGGGCTATACAAAGTAAAAGCTGTATTAGCAGTACCACCTGCAGGAACCTGATAGAGATTATAACCATAATTAGTTCCATCATTCACACTTGTATCTTGGAACATGACTGTTACATTAAGCCCTTCACCTGTAACATCAAGCTCACCCCACACAAAAAGCGGATTTGAGAAATCAAGTTGACTATTTGTTGCAGTTGTATTTGAAGCTCCGAGTGTTGATGTAATTCCATA
>CANNMA010000060.1 GCA_947505805.1 bacterium | reverse complement strand
TGCTCAAAAAGATAAAGAAGAGCTTTTTAAAAAATGGTGGCCCGCAGATATCCAAGTAATTGGTAAAGATATTGTTCGGTTTCATGCAGTCTATTGGCCAGCATTTTTGATGGCTGCAGATCTGCCAATGCCGCATCATCTTTTGGTGCATGGGTGGATTAAAGTTGGTGATGCAAAGATGTCAAAATCACTTGGTAATGTGATCAACCCCCATGAACTTTTGGAAAAATATGGTGCTGATGCTGTTCGTTATTATCTTGTGCGTCAGCTTGCTATTACTCAAGATGGACAGTTTTCTATTGCTGATCTTGAGCAAAAAATTACTTCAGATTTAGCGAATGACTTGGGCAATCTTTTAAATCGTATGAGTGTGCTTGCAGAAAAAAATGGACTGCTTTCATTGCAACCTGGTCTTTGGCAAGAGCAAGAACAGATTCTGCATACAAAGGCATTAGAGATGATTGCAGAATTTAAAAAAGAGATGGATCGTGGCTATTTTCATATGGCTCTTGCAGCAGCTTGGAAGTATGTGAGTGCAGTCAATGGTTATTTTCATGCTTGTGAGCCATGGAAGTTGGGTAAAACAGATCCTGCTCGCTGTGCTACTGTGCTCAGTGCTACTGCTCACGGTCTTTATACCATTGCTACGATCTTGTGGCCGATCATGCCAAAAAAAATGGAACAGCTTTTTGCGGCATTAGGCTGTACGTTTGAATGTAACGGTGATACGATTGCCGCATTAGAAAATAATTCATGGAATAAGGTGTTTACAATGCATACAATAGACCCACTTTTTAAAAAACCAGAACCAAAAGAAGAAACTCCAGTAGTAGTGCCTTTGCAAGCTGAAACAGCATCTGATATTAGTATTGAAGATGTGATAAAGGTAGAACTTCGCATAGGAACTATTGAAACGTGTGTTGAAGTTAAAGGTTCAGAAAAATTGCTAAAATTAGAGGTTGATTTTGGACCTCTTGGCAAGCGGGTTATTTTTTCTGGTATTAAAAAATCGTATACGCCGGAACAATTGTTGGGAAAACAAGGTGTGTTTGTTTTCAATCTTAAGCCAAGAAAAATGATGGGCGAACTTTCTCATGGCATGTTATTAGCAGCTGGTGATACTGATGATACTGTGGTGATTATGTCTCCATCAAAAACAGTTCCTAATGGAAAATTAGTAAAATAAGAATCTAAAAAAAGAGGGTAGAATGAAGTTAGCAAGACTGCCTCAGTATCTTAAAAAGATCTATACACTGGGGCCTCGTAACGCGGCAAAAGTTTTTACTAATCGTATGTATAATTCATTATTTGAGCAGTATGCCCGGTATCAGGCAGATTCTGAAAAAGCTTCTCATGATTGGGCGTATGTTGCATACAAACATACTATGTGCAGTTTTAATGATTTTTGGAACCAGCAAAATAAACGTTCTTTTATGTTTTCAACTGATTTGTATAAAAAACAGCTTGCTGATGAAGAATCACTTATTCAGCAAGCAGATGCTTTTGCCAATAACTGTTTTGATATCTTAGGATCTCGTGATCAATGTTTAATGACGATGCCTTGGCATAGTGATTTTAGACTTCGTTATCAACATCCCGATGCTGATTATCTTTTTGATAAAAAAATTTTTTATAAAGATATTCGTATTACTGCAGGTCTTACTGATCGTCTTGTTAAAGATATAAAAATGCCTTGGGAGCTTTCTCGTAGTTCTTACTTTTTTGTGTTGGGTGCTGCCTATCAAAAAGGTAGTAATCCACTCTATGCGCGTGCATTTGTTGAATACATTAATGATTGGCTTGATGAAAACCCCTATTTATTAGGACCTAATTGGGTGTGTCCAATGGATGTTGGTATTAGAGCATTTAATTGGGTATGGGCTTTTCATTTTTTTAGAGAGGCAGAACATATCGATCAGGTTTTTTGGGAGCGCTTTACCTGCAGTTTATATGATCATATGATTTACTTAGAAAACAACTGGGAAATTTATGAAAAAACTTCTAACCATTACCTTGCAGATCTGATTGGTTATTATGCACTGACCTGGTTTTTTATTGATTTAAAAAATGTTTCAAAAAGAGCATCATGGTGTCATAAACAAATTTTAAAAGAAGCTGAAAAGCAAGTATTTGACGAGGGTACTAGTGTTGAAGGTTCAACTGCATATCATCAATTAGTAACAGAAATGTTGTATCATTTTTTATTGCTTTCTCAGGAACACGGCCATGCTGTGCCAGTTTCTTTTGTAGATAAGCTTTCAAAGATGTTTTCGTTTCTTGATTGGTGCACAACAGATACTGGGTATTTAGTAAAAATTGGAGATGATGATTCTGGTAAAATGCTTCAGTACGGAATAACCAAAGAACTTATTCAGGAAATGAACGGAGCACAAACCAAAGAGAAAGAGCATTATTTTAAGGAATTTGGTCTTGCTATTTATAAAGATGCTGACTGGCATTTTACCTTACGCCATCATGCGTATCAAAACCGTCAACCATCAGGTCATTTTCATAATGATGTTGGGAGTATAACTTTTGCAGTTAAGGGAATTCCGGTGCTTGTTGATCCAGGTTCATATGTGTATACCCCGTCTGTAGTATGGCGTAATCGATTTAGATCGGTTGCAATGCATAATACGTTTTACATAGAAGATGTTGAGCTGGTAGTTTTTAATGAGCGTTGTCTTTTTTCTCTTAATTTGGCTGAGCGATCTTGTGATGCATTGCCATGGAAGGTTGAGCATACCCTTTATAGTATTCCTGCATCCCGTACCATTTCATTTGATAAGAGTTCTAGAATTACTCTTGAAGATGCATGGCATGATGTCCCTGGCAATAGATTTACCAGTTGTTGGAATTTTACCCTTGCGCCTGAAATTAAACCTATTTTGATCGAAAATATGTGGCATTTTTTCTATAAAGATGTGTGCGTGGTAACGATGCAGAGCAATGACCTGACTTTTGCTGTTGAAGATAGTTGGTATGCCCCTGGGTATGGTCAAAAGGTTTCATGTAAGCGACTTATTGCAAAAACAGATTTAACCACACAACCAGTTAAAATTATTTTTACTCGTAAATAGTAGAAAATTTGTCTTCATTTTCAAATAAAAACACCGGCCTTTAGATTCTAAAGGCCGGTGTTTTTAATGGTCTGTTATAATTTATTATGCACTAAGAGAAGTTGCTAAGTTGTCTGTGTCTGTTGGTTCTAATGATTCTTCAGTTGTTTCATCTGTAGGCGCATCAACGATCATAATCCATTCATAGGTAGCAAAGAGTTGTAAAATATCCATGTCTTGTGTTGCTATCGCCATATGTAAAGGTGTTATTCCTTCATTATCTGCAATAAGAGGATTTGCTCCGTATTGTAAAAGTGTATCAAGAAGGGCAAGATTTTTTTCACGTGACTGAATAGTTAAAACGCGAGTACTTTCTTGCTTTTGAGATTCTTTATGTTTTGTTTGATCGGTAGTTTCATCGTTGATAGTTTCAGGTTCCTGAATTTCTAGAGCAAGATTATTTTCGTTGGTAAGTGCTGTGTAAGCAGTGATAAAATAGAGAGGTGTTTTATCAAGAGCAGCTTGAATATCGACTGATGCACCAGCTTTAAGTATTTGAGCAATTGCTTTATCAGCATCAACAATTCCATGGATATAATAAAGAACTAATAATTGAAGTGCAGTTACGCCTGATGGGGATATTGCGTCTGGATCAAAGCCTTCTTGTCCAATGTTATTAACTGCTTCTATGCAAAAATCGAGATCAGCTTTTTTTTCATCTTGAGTGAATATTCTTTGGATCGGTTCAGCTTTTTTTTCATCGGGGATATGACTAAATGCATTTGCAGAAAGTTCATGAGATGTTATTTGTTGGTGCATTGAAGGGGTTGGGGCAGGCAGAGTTGGTTTTTTTGCATGTAAAGCTGCTGTGCAAATGAGTAGAGCAATACTTATTTTTTTTACGGCCATGCGATTCCTTTTTTGTAAGAGGGATGAATTATTCATGAAAAAAGAGTTTAGACTGAACGCAAGGATCGTCAAGATATAAAAAAAGCCCGTTTTACTTTGAGTCTTTATTGTTAGCTCTTTGTAAAACGGACTTTAAATAGTTAAGTACTGACTTTTATCTTAAGCTGCAGCTTTCATTATTGCATTCCCATGCTTGATCATCATTGCTTGAGCTTTCATCATTGTCAGAGCTTTCATTCAATCCATAAAAAGGGCGTTCTGAGAGTGATAGAAGATCTACAATGTTTTGTTTACCTTCAAAACAAGTGCGAGCAAGTTTATCTAAAAAAGAAATACCAACTAGGTTTTTGTAAGTAGGGGAGACCTTTGATCGAATTAAAAAGCAGATAGTATCAACTGTTTCAGATGATACTCTAATTAGATTAAGTAGGTTATTGCCATTTTCATCAAGAATTCCAGGAAATACACCATAATCATCGATAAGAGTTTTAATGAGTTTTGTGTTTTCAGGAGAAACCATAATTACAAGAGCCAAATCAGCTGATGTTGGTTGATAACCTGTTTCAAGAGCTCTTTCAAACTGATGGTTAATTCTAAATTGATTTCTTAAGCCAAAAGGGATGCTTGCTTCGTAGCGTTCAAATCTTTTGCATAATGAAGCAGCGCCATTTCTGAGTTGGCTTAATCTACTAGCAGCCCCTTCTAATTGTTGAGAAATGTTTTCAGAAAGTGTTTCACGGGTAATACCATGACAGTGTGGTGCAGTAATTAGTACGAGAATAAGAAGTTTTGTTGTGCTCATGTGTGGCCTCTAACAGTAATAAAAATATAACAATAATTGGTAAGTATAATTACTGAAAGAGAAAAAACAAGCAATTATCGTTGATAGCCGCACTTTTTATCAGCACAGTTTAACGCAACAACACCAGTTTTGGAGTCAGTTTTTTTAAGAAGAGCTGGAGCTTTACATTGCGGACAAGGAGTTTCTTCGATATCGCCAAATAATGCATATTTACATTTTGGGTAGTTTTTACAGCCCCAGAAGGTACCGCCACGCCATTTACGTTCACATACATCTCCACCATCCATGGGACATTGAAATCCAGCTTTATTTTGGAGAATGTATTTACAATCAGGGTATCCAGAACAGGAAATAAACTTTCCAAATTTTCCAGTCATTTCTCTCATTGGTTTTGTGCATTGCGGGCAAGTAATATCTAAATTTTGTGGTTTTTCTTTTTCTATCAAGGTAATATCCCCCGTTTCTTCGTTACGTGTAAAATTTGAAGTAAATGAACATTCTGGAAATCCTTCGCATCCTACAAATTCTCCAGCTTTTCCAAATTTGATAGCGAGATTTTTTTCTTTGCACGTTGGGCACAAAAGATTAGTAGGTTGAGAGGCTCTTCCGGTTGATCCTTTAAAAGCGGACAAGTCTTTTTCAAAATTAGTATAAAATTCGTTTAATAATTTGTCTCGGTCAAGTTCGCCTGCTGCTATTTTATCAAGATCTTCTTCCATTAAAGCGGTAAACTTGAGGTTCATAATATGGGAAAAACTTTCATTTAAAAGTTTAATAACCATCATCCCAAGTTCAGTAGGAACAAAACGTTTTTTTTCAAGAGTGGTGTATTCGCGAGCGCAAATTGTTTTTAAAATCGTTGCGTACGTTGATGGTCGACCAATCCCTTCTTTTTCAAGTTCTTTTACAAGGCTTGCTTCACTATAAC
>CANNMA010000059.1 GCA_947505805.1 bacterium | reverse complement strand
CTTGTTACGTTTGGGTTACACACGCTTAATCGATCTGTCACAGCATTTCATACTGTGCCGCGATCTCCTACAGCTGGTAATGACATGTAGAAAATTTAACGTATGTATTAAAAACATTTTATCAAAAATGTATCCTCGAATTAACGAACATATAAGGTTTACAGTATGAATTTTAAAATAAAAAAAATAATTGCTCTCGCTTTTGGCATAATCACCCTACTAATTGCAGTAACTGCTTTCTCTCAATCGAACTTTACAAAAAAATATCCCGCTCCAGGAAGATTAGTTGATGTTGGTGGATACAAACTCCATATCAACGAATCCTACTCCGTTAAAGCTACACATAACAGTCCTGAATCAACTTGCCCAACAGTTATTCTTGATGCTGGATTTGCCTGTTTTTCACTCGTTTGGAATCTTATTCAACCAGAAGTTGCCACATTTACTCGCGTCTGCAGTTACGATAGGGCTGGACTTGGTTGGTCTGAAAAAAGCCGCTCACCGCGAACTAGCTGCAACATGGTCAAAGAACTTCATACATTACTTGAAAACGCACAGATACCAAAACCGTACATCTTAGTCGGTCATTCATTTGGAGGAGTAATCATGCAACTTTATGCAAATACGTATCCCGATGAAGTATTTGGACTGGTACTTGTTGATTCTTCTCATCAAGAGATCATTAAAAAATCTGAAGAATTTAATCTCCAGTACTACAACCTTCTTCCAAAAATGCATGCAACGTGGCACCATTTTTTAAATAGCTGTGGATTTGAAACAATATCCAATTTCACCGGCGTTAGAGCTATTTATATGTATTCACTTACAAAAAACGGAATCGCTACTATCCCCTCAACCATTAAAAAAGCTTTTCTTTCTCGTCTTACTTCCCCTTCAGCAATCTATGTTAGAGCACAAGAAGCACACCATATTAAAGAAAGTCACCAACAACTTACAGATTCCAAAAACTGTTTTTCTGATAAACCACTGACTGTGATAAGTAGAGGAAAAGCAATTGATGAAACATGTGACAATCCAAAAATGTGGCCCTATCTGACCAAAGCTCATGAAGAAATTTGGGCCCCTCTGCAAAAAGATTTGGTAACTAAATCAACTAAGGGAAAACAGATTATTGCTGAAAAAAGTGGTCACACCATTGTCTGGTCAGAACCGGAACTTGTGGTCAATGCGATACGAGAAATGGTTGATGAATATAAATAACAAAAAACCGGCATTAACGCCGGTTTAATGTTAAATAAACTAAATAACTTTTTCTTAATAACGTGCGCGATCAGGCATTACTGAAAACTTTTTCCATACTTCTACCGCTTCAGCACGCATCTTTTCAGTCATACCAACACGACGATCTTCTTTCTTTTTACACATCTGTTGATAAAAATCAACGTCTTTAAAATCACCATATTTAAGTGAATCTTCCACATGTGATGCATAAAAAATATGCCCAATATTTGCCCAATAGGCAGCACAAAGACACATAGGACAACATTCAGCGCTCGTATATAAAACTGCATCTTTTAAATGGGGATTTTTTACTTTTTTACATGCATTACGAATTGCTTCAACTTCTGCATGCCATGTTGGATCACATTCTGAAATAACATGGTTAGAGCCTTCACCAATTATTTCCCCATTTTGAACGACAACTGCCCCAAAAACTCCACCAGTTTTTTTTATGATAGAAGCAATTTCACTTAATTCAATTGCACGTTTCATGAATTTTTCATTATACACATATGACATAACTACACCTTTCTTTTATGGTTATTTTATTGCAGAGTACATTATTTTTAATCTACCCTGTCAACAAATTAAAATATCTCAAAACAGTTTTGTTTTTTTAATAATCGTCGACATACTACAATAAAAAGTAAAATTTTTTTAAAAGGAGAAAAATATAATGAGTACCAATAACCGAGTTATGCTCGTCACGCAAAATCGTGTTAAACCGGATAAAAACCATCTTTTTGATGAGTGGCAAAAGAAAATAACTCTTGCACTTACTACATTTACTGGTTACATCAGCTGTGAAATACAAAAACCTAACCCTCCACTTACCCTTGACTGGGTAGCTATCTGCTACTTTACCACCCTTGAAGCTGCAAAGTCGTGGTTACAATCTTCTCAAAGACAAGCTTTGATAAAAGAATCAGCTCCCTATTTATTAGGAATTAACAACCTTTATCTAGTTGAAGAAAATAAACATGACCAAGTAAGTGTAACTGCTTCTATCACCACAAAAGTTCCTTCTGCTGTCGAACAAAAATTTATTGAATGGCAAGCTAGTGTTGCACCAATAGAGTCAAAATTCCCTGGTTTTATTGGTTGTAAACTTGAACGACCTCGACAAGGCAGTAATGATGATTGGATTACACTCCTTACTTTTGATAATGACAAAAACCTTGAAAAATGGCTTGCTTCACCAGAACGAAAAAATATGCTTGAGGAATTAAAAAAATTCACCCCTGAAAGTCATGTTGAAAAACTCTATGTTGGTTTTGATTTCTGGTTTAAAAAAAATGATCCAAATAGCAGTCAAGTATGGAAAGAAAATATGCTAGTTCTTTTAACACTTTATCCCATTGTTTTTCTTTTTTCTTTCATTCAAAATCCAATTATGAAAGCGGGAGTTCCCTTTTGGCTCGCGTTATTTTTTGGTAATGCAGCTTCTACCATTCTTCTTGGCAGCTTAACAGTGCCATGGCTCATAGGACGGTTTAACTGGTGGCTTGATACTACAAAACCTCGTACCTTCTTTCGTGATACCATGGGAGCTTGTGTGGTAATTGGCCTCTATTTTTTAAGTCTTACTATGTGTTGGCTCCTTAGCCGGTTTCTTTAATTATGGTATATGCTCTTTTCTTTTTCTTTTTTTTAACACCTTGGACAGTAATAAATGCTTTAGCATCTAATGATAAAAGCCCAAAAAAATTAGTCGATCCTGCTTTAAGTATCAGTGCCAACGCAGCTGCAGTTGATATTACTACCGGTACTGGAGCATTAGGTAAAGCTTTACGTATTAGAGACTCATCTGGCATTAGACTAGGCGGAATGGTCATCACTGATATGAATATGTTACTGCATGGAGGGAGTATAACTCCACCTCGACATAGAATAAGTGGTGATGGACTTCTTATTTTGAGTTTGAACATTGATTTATCTAAAGTAATGCACCTTCCAGGAGGATCAGTTGAAGCTGACTTTTTACAATTCAATGGAAAAAACGTTAATGAATATGCAGGCTGCGCACAAGGATATAACAGTCTTCCAGGCCCTCTTCCTTTAAAAAACCGCTCTCAATTATATGAACTCTGGTATCGTCAAACACTCTTTAAAGAAAAATTAATCATTCGTATGGGTAAAACAGTACCAACCTATGATTTTAATAACGTAATTCGTCCTATCGTTACTCAAGATAACTCTCTTGCTATACCTGCAGTTACTGGATTAATTTATACCCCTGTCTTTGTAAACTCATCTATGCTTGGGGTCATGCCAGGATATTACAATTCAGCATATGGGCTTACAGTTACTGCACTCCCTCTATCTGATACCTATTTTTCATATGGAATCTACGATGGAAATTTAGCACGAGGAGTCCAAACAGGACTAAAGGCATGGCCAACATTTAATAGTTATAGATTCAATATTTTAGAAGGAGGACGTTCTTGGACCCTAGGATCTCAAAATAAACCGGGCATGTTTGCATTTGGAGGCTGGTTGCAAACTGGTATCTTATCAACTGGTACTGGCATTACGGAAAACGGCGCAAAGGGATTATATCTTTTTGGATCTCAACGACTCTGGTTAAAAAATCCTGCAATCGATAGCAGTGGAATTTCTATGTTCTATCAGTTTGGTGTTAACAATTCTGTTACTCTACCGTTTAAAAGGTACCTTGGATTTGGTGCAACTGCATTTAGTTTAATACCGCATCGACCTCAAGACTCTATGGGTACTGGTATGGCCCTTGCATGGCTCAATTCAGCATTATTTACACGCACTACAGAATGTATGCTACAAGGGTACTATCAGGCATATCTAACACAAGGAACCTATTTTGTTGGAGCCCTTTCCTATATTCCAAATCCAGGAATACCTGCTCATAAAAAAAATGCTGTTGCAATCACAGCAAGACTCATTGCTTTATTTTAAATGTGGCCTCACCATCGCCTGATCAAAACCTGGACTTTTAGTCAGTGCAATATGTGAAATAGTTGATGCATACCAAACACGCTAGTTTTAGAGTGTATTTACTATAATTTCTACTTATTAAGTATTTGATCAATCATAGTATTCACTGTTTTTTGAGTTGTAGGATCTAAAAGTTTGCCTTGCAAATCAAATGCTTTCCACGAATACGGGATTTTTACCTGTGCGTGAACCGGTATCATCTGAAGCTCTTTAACAACATCACGTAAATGAGCAATTGCATTCGCTCCACCAGTTGCACCACCTGAATACGCAACAAATCCAACAGGCTTACCGTTCCATTCTTTGTATAAAAGATCGAGCGCATTTTTAAGAACTCCTGGATAGCTTGCATTGTACACAGGGGTTACGATGATAAAGGCATCTATTTTTTCAACAGCTTCTGCCCATTTTTTTACTGCATGATCAGTAATTTCTTTTTGATTAACTGATGCTATCGCATCATGCAAAAATGGCAGATTAAAATCACGTAGATCAAGCATTTTTACCGTAATACCATTTCTTTCTAAAAGTATCTTTTCTATATATGCACCAATTTTGTCTGATGAGCGCCCTTCACGAGTACTTCCTAAAACAATACCTACTGTTTTTACTTCTCCAAATTTTGGCATAGATCCTGGTTTATACGACTTCATTAACAACAGCCCTCCTACACAACCTGCTACTACTGCTGCAATAACAAAACGTAACACTTTAAAACTTTTAACATCCATACCTTAGACCCTTTCAGATACATGATGGCTTCTATCAGTTATACGATAGCCCTCTGCGCTCTTTATATAGCTCATATTACGTTGTAAATGCGGTGCATCAAAGTTACTTCTAAAGCCTTTTCAACTGCCCACTCACCAATTTCATATTCCCCCACATACCAAGCAGATATTCCTAAAATGTCATACCTTTCAAAATCGTACATCCACTTTTCCACAAACAAAATATCTTTTTCAGGATAAGGGATTTGAACAGCACGAGCAGCAAACAAAAAAGCCAAATACATCTGATTTTTTGCAAGATAATACTGAGCTATTTTAATGAGTGATTCAGCTCTTTGTGGACGCATTGCATACGCTTCAAAATAATGCTTAAGCGCTAACGGAAACATATCTTGGCTCTCTGAAAACTGATTTTGAGCAATATTGCCTAATCGAAGCTGAGTCATAAAATTTTCTTCATCCCAGCCTTGAATACCCGCACGTTTTTTATAAAACATGTATGCATTTTCTAAGTCGCCAAGACATTCATACGTTTGAGCAAGATAAAAAAGGGTACGCGGATCAGAAGGATTTTTCTCATACTCGGCTAACAATAAATCTCTGTCCCTAAACCATCTTTGACCAGATTTTTCATGACCTTTAGAAGTCACACGCCAATCAAAATATACAGTATGAGGGACGTTTTCTCCTGCTAATCCACTAACATACTCATGTACACATCCAACAAATCGAGTTTTTAAATGTGCTCTAATGAGTCTATCAACAGAATAA
>CANNMA010000058.1 GCA_947505805.1 bacterium | reverse complement strand
ACAAGAAGTTATAGGTAAAGGGATTTTTTTTTGTAACGTCTGGATCCCCGACACTCACTCCCGCTGTTAGAGCGCTGCGCACTCTAACACGCTGTCGTATCGTTGGGGACGACGGGGAAGAATTTGTCCTCGAGTTAATGAACTTCTAGAGAAATGATCCCTAATACGATACTTTTTTTATAGAAAAGGTACCGTATTAGGATCTCTTGTTTGAGGTCTTAAGGCAAGAAGGAGCTGGACCGAGTTTGATCCGTCAAAGCAGTCAAGCAGCATGCTTGCACCCTTGTTTCCAAAGGGGTTGGGTGAGCAACCTCTTTGGTGCTGCACGCATAGTGCACACCTACATCTTGTACTCAAGAATGAAAAAAATCTTTCATACAATTTTATAGAAAAAGTACCGTACTAGGATCTCTTGTTTGAGGTCTTAAGGCAAGAAGGAGCTAGACCGAGTTTGATCCGTCAAAAGGCCATCAAACAGCATGCTTGCACCCTTGTTTCCAAAGAGGTTGGGTGGGCAACCTCTTTGGTGCTGCACGCATAGTGCACACGTACGTCTTGTACTCAAGAATGAAAAAAATCTTTAATACAGCTTTTATCTACAAGTTATAATTTTTTATAAAAAACTTACCGTATTAGGATCTCTTGTTTGAGGTCTTAAGCCCGTAGGAGCTGGACCGAGTTTGATCCGTCAAAAGCGATCAAACAGCATGTTTGTACCCTTGTTTCCAAAGAGGTTGGGTAAGCAACCTCTTTGGTGCTGCACGCATAGTGCACACCTACATCTTGTGCTAAAAAGATAAAACCCATAATTACCGATTTTTTTTGAGCTCTGATTCAATAGTCTTAAATCTCTCTACTGGACCACCATCTTGCATAAGTGTTTCCATCAACTTTTGTTTTAAACTAGCAAGGTCTGGATTTTCTATTGCGTCTTGTATTGTAGTAAATGTGTCTTCAAAACGAGCCTGATCATTTGCAAGAATAAGCTTTACCAGAGGTCTTAAAATTGGTGATTGAAATAGCATAGAAATCTCACGCAATTGCTGCACTTCAACAGAATTTTCTGTATCAGATTCACCTTTAAGTGTTATACCCGCCTGATCTATGGGAGTATTCATAACTTGAGAAATTATCTCTTCTGGTACTGAACCATTGTTTTGAATAGTTATGCTGAATTTTTCAATAATCATCTGACGCATAGTATTAAAGTCTGGAAGATCACTCCTTTGCAAACGCAGAGTAACAGTATTTTGCGCTTCATTAAAAACAGTGGCTTTTTGCTTTAATTCAGCAAGCGACATTGTACCTGAAACTGCCTCTGCATTCAAAGCTGAATACCCTTCTAGAGCAACATCAACAGCGGTTGTTAGATACGTTTTTGGATCTTCTAAAAATGTCTTTAACTTCCCATCAGGAGTCATACTCACAAACTCAACCATTGGTTGTAATCGTTGCGCTTTTTCAAATTGTGCGCTCAAAGTATCTAACAAAGCTTGCGATTCCAATGGTGAAGATGTTTGTGCTCTAAGAGAATCAGCTTCACTCGTTAAAGTAGTAATCGATTTAATAAGGTTTGGTGACAATACACTGTTATCTAAAATAGCTTTCTGTAAACTTTTTTCAGCATTTTCTAACACAGTATTTGTTGTTTCTTTCCACTGAGCGGTAGCTTTTTCAATTTCAACAGGAGTAATAGTCTGCCGACCTTTTCCAAAAAGACTATCCAGAGCACGGTTCCATAAACTTTTTAAACGGCCTGAAACTGTTTTTGGTTTGACCACATTTGGAAATCTACGAGCAATATCCGGGTTATTAAATGGTTGCATAACCTTATTCATTGGTTCATTTGAGTTATAAACTCTTGCTGTTCAGTTTTCATAGAAAAAGTAAAAAACTTCGATCGACGATTCATACGACTTAAAAGATTATTCATTTCTTCCTGTAAGTCTTCAATATCGCTCATGCTATACGTTCCAGACGTTGCATTTAGCATTGTTTCTGCTTTTAATTTTAAGGCATTAAAGTCAAGATCCTTTACCTTTTTCAAAAAATTAGGATCTTTTACTACTTGATTTAGGAGCTTTTGAGCTTTATTACGTATAAAATCAGTAAGTCCATCAAACATTGTCTTGCCATCTCCCGATACGCATTCCCATGTAACCATTTTTTGCAGTTCAGCAAGATCAGCAGAATTAAATGAAAGTGAAAATTCACCTGATTCATGGTTTAACAATGCTGTAGTTATTTTTGATGTTAGCTTATTAAATGCTTTCATAGATTGCATACTTTCAGTACTTGGAAGCTGAGCATCCAATTTTGTAATTTTATCTTGTAATTCTGTAATCGTTTTTAAAAAATTTTCTTTCTCTTCTGCTTGCTTATCAGATCTCATAAAACGCTTAAGATCACCTTTTAAATTCGTTAATTTTTTTCTATACGCAGTTAAAGTTTTACTAATCGGCTCGATCATAGAAATATTGATTATTTCAACAGAACTCTTTTTAAGGGCATCTAAAACTTCATTAATTTCATCAGTCTCAATGTTATCCAAATCAGTTTCGATACCAGATAATTTTGATTGAGTAGTCGTTTCAACAACCTTCTCTGTTATGGTACCAAGTTTTTCATTTAGAAAATCAAGGAGCATTTCTTTTTGAAGTCCATTATCTAAAGAAAATCTTTTTTTTCTTATTACTGTTTCGCCCTTTTCAGGAGTTTTATTCTTTATTTCTACCCAACCAGTACCATCAGACTTACTTAAATCAGAAATCGCTTTGTGTAATGTACCAAGAAGATCTTCTAATTTTTCCGGATCATTAGTTGTAAAATCAGCATCACCTAATCCTAACTGGTCAAATAGTTCGACTAACTGCCCCCTTTTAAATGTTGCTTTCTCAATCAAATCTTCTTCTAATCGAAACCGTACTCTTTCAAATGCTTTTTCAGGATCTTCATGCGGTTGAGGCAAATCCACAATGGCTTTTTTATATTGTTTAATCCATTCAGGTTTTAATTCTTTCATCCATTTTTCTATATAATCTTTACCACCTTCATTTGTATTATTTTTATTAACCCAGTCATCAAAAGTATCAATAGTTTTTTCAACATCTGGAGATACTAGACTAGGTTTGTTTTCTGGATCTGACTGATTTGGATTTCTTACTGCTCTATGTCTTTTTGGGTCATTATTTTCTGGTTTTATTGAATTATTACCAGATCGATCAAGAAGGCCTTCTATGTTTTGGGCCATAGCATCAGTGATTATTGGTTGATCCCGTTGATCAATTATTGTCACAGGATTATCACCAGCTTGAATCGTTAAACCATCACCATCACCAGCACCATTACCGCCTAAAGAAGGATCACTAAAAGTTACCGTTCTCCGATTTTTCAAGCCACCTTCAGTTTTTAAAATTGAATCAAGACGATCAGGGTTACCATGATTATCATCAAGATTATCATTAGGATTATCATTAGGATTTTCTGAAGAAAATTCAAACGGATCACCACCATCCATCCCTTTAAGGGGTTGCCACACTAGAAATGGATAACTTAAAAAAAGCACTGTTATTAAGCAAAATTTTTTCATTTTTTTATCCCGTTTTTACATTTAAAAAATAGATAAAAAAAAGCATACAGAATACATCGCTCACCAAACAAGGAAAATATCTCAAAAAAATTCCCGGAGCATACTAGACACTCCGGGAATAGGTCATTTTTAAAGAGCTACCTATGCAGTAATGGTATTACTTACACTTGCAATCACATCCATTACTCATAAGAGACATCACAAGAAGATCAACAATGCTACCAAGTCCACACACCCCAACAAGGTAACGCAATTCAATATCCATAGATTGCAAATGAAGCATTGATTCTAGATCAACTCCTACTAGTTTAAGACCAACAGCCACAGATGCACATGCAATCACTAACCATGAACATTTTTTTAAAAGACCATAAAGATTCATTATTTCTCCTTTGGAAATTAGACAGTATTGATTATTTTTTATTGCAAGATGCAGAACTTCCACATGAACTACATACCTGCATTAAAAATCCCACTAAACTGTAAGCACCACACAGACCAACGACGACACGAATAACCATATCGAGACTTTCT
Source organism: bacterium (assembly GCA_947505805.1). Classification (GTDB taxonomy): domain Bacteria; phylum Babelota; class Babeliae; order Babelales; family CAIQNR01; genus CANNBR01. The sequence goes on along the minus strand of CANNMA010000058.1, from coordinate 1,609 downwards.
AAATGAAGCATTTCCTCAACATTAACTCCTATAGCGCCCAGTCCAATACAAACTGCTGCAAGACCAGTTACCAATCGAACTAAAATGACAACTAACCACATTGATTTAGAGTACATAGTTACTCCTTTTTAATAATAAGAAAAAATAAAAACACGACAATAAAGCCTAGCAACCCCCAAGACACAATGCCAAGATCTGGCTCATTTGCGATCAGAAGACAGCCATGGTACCCTTACAGAATAAGCTTTTTTAGACTCTTTTTTTAAACAAGGATCAGATCGATGAGTATCAAGGCAGGATTAGTTGGACTCCCTAATGTTGGCAAATCAACACTTTTTAATGCACTGACTAATTCCCAGGTTCCTGCAGAAAATTACCCTTTTTGCACCATTGAACCCCATACCGCAATAACCCAAGTCCCCGATCAACGTCTAACAGACATGGCTCAGATCTATGGATCACAAAAATTTGTCCCTGCTACCATGACCTTTGTGGATATTGCAGGACTTGTTAAAGGAGCATCCCAAGGCGAAGGTCTTGGCAATCAATTTTTGGGACACATCAGAGAAGTTGGACTTATCCTTCATGTGCTACGCTGCTTTGAATCGCTCGATGGCCCAGTCGATCCTCTTGACCATTTCAGCACCATCATTGCAGAACTCGGACTTAAAGATTTAGATTCTATTGAAAAACGAATTGCTAAAGTTAACGGTTCTTTTAAAGCTGTTCAAAATAAACCGGCAGAAAAAAAACAACTCGAAGCTGAACTTGAACTACTAACCGCTTTAACTTCAGCACTCAATGATCAGGATCTTGACCGAGTCAGATCACTTGTTGAACAAGCAGCAGTTGAAACAGTTCCGTTAATTACTGCTAAAAAATTTCTTATCATAGCAAACTTTTCAGAATCAGATTTTATCGAAAATGCTTATGAATCAACTCCTGTCTATAAAACATTGATCACTACTTTTGGTAAAGATCGTGTTATTCCCATCTGCGCAGTAACTGAATACGAACTGACCAATCTTGACGAAACACAACGTAAAGAAGTTATGGAAATGCTCAACATGGAATCACGTGGTCTTGATAAAATTATTGCCAGAGGATACAGCGAACTTGATCTGATAACCTTTTTCACTGTTGGCCCTAAAGAAGCCCATGCATGGCCACTCAAAAAAGGAAAAACTGTTCGACAAGCTGCTGGTGAAATTCATTCTGATTTAGAACGAGGCTTTATCTGTGCTGAAATCTGCAACTACAGAGATCTTGTTCAATACAAATCAGAAGCAGCGGTCAAAGTTGCGGGAAAAATGAGAACCGAAGGACAACACTATCTGGTACAAGATGGTGACTGGCTTCATATCAGATTTAACGTCTAACTATCCAAAGCTCTTTTTCTTGTATGACTTTGTTTTGTAACGTCTGGATACCCAACGCTCAGTCGATCTGTCCAGTGTGCTTTGCACCCTGACACGATCTTTTATCGCTGGGCACGACGGTGAAAATTTTGTTCTGGAGTTAATGAACTTCTACAGCGATAACATTTTAGGAATTAAAGATGATTTTTTCCTGTTACGTTTGGGTTACACACGCTTAATCGATCTGTCAC
>CANNMA010000057.1 GCA_947505805.1 bacterium | reverse complement strand
GTAAAAAAATCTCTGAGATTGCCTGGCACAGTGCTCATTCTGTTTTCAAAAACTACACCATTTAAGTCCCATGCAATTAATGTTTCTGGAATGCGATCTTCAGGAATAAGTGAAAGTCTGTTTTCATCAAACAAGCCGTCTTTAAAGGTATTTGTATTGTAGTAGACGTTTATAAACTGTGAATCACTTTTGATAAGTCCTTCAGATGTTGGTGATGGTTGGAGGGTAAATAGTAAGCAGATTGTTATTAAAAACAGCCCTTTTATTTCATTTTTCATGCTATTTTCTTTCGTAAATTATAGTGAGCTAGTTATGCCTCTTGAGGTACTGATGTTACAGTATCTGTAACTAAGCTCGTTCTTTTAGTTGTAGAAGCAGCAGAACAACTCAAAGCGGCTAAAATTGCACGTAGATTTTCAGCATTTTCATATTTGACAGCTATATCAAATTGACCATCAGCAAGAGCTGCGGCGATATTACGCATTTTATCATCAACAAAAATTCGAAGGCGATTAGGGTTGGTCTTTGCAGGATTTTTATTTAAACAGCTTTGATAACTGGCGTAGTCAGGTTTATGGAGCCAACCATTTGCTTCGGATGCAATAACATTTGTTGGGCAAGTAAGGACATCAAGCATAGTTTGAGCAGCATCTTTTTTAGGTGTACCATCCGTAAGAGTGGCAATATGTTTATCTAGAAGATCGATTTGTGCATCTGCAAGATTTTGTCCCATATTAGAAAGTACGACACTTTTGTGACCATTATCTTTTAAAGAAACTAAAATATCAGCAATAGCAGGATTAAGGTGGTTAGCTTTTTGCGCAAAGTACCGAAGTATACGAGCGTCTTCTTCTGAAAGCGTGCTGAATACAGCATCCCACACAAATCCTCGAGGATCTTTTTTTAATTTTAAATATTCTTTGTAAGTTGCTAGTCCGGCAAAAGTGAAAAGTAGTTTTGCAGTTTTTAAAATACCATGTGTTGCTCTTAGCTCAGCGATATTGTCTTTGAGGCTGTATTCTTTATCAAAAAATACTCCATTCAAGTCCCAAGCAATAAGTGACTCTGGAATTCGATCTTCTGGTACAAGTGAGTTTTTATCTTTATCAAAAAGGCCATTTTCGAAGGTTTTCTTGCTAAAATAAAGATTGGTGAAGGCTTTGTCTTGCCCAACATTAGATTCAGCTGGTACAGAAGATTGTAGGCTTAAAAATGAGCATCCAATTATGAGCGTTAACTTTAAAATATGCTTTTTCATAAGTACTCCACATCATTTTATGATTACTATTATTATATCTATGCTAATAATTTTATTAAAAAACATTTTTAGGCTGCATTTTCTAAGATAATCTTTTTTAGTTTAGGCCTTCCCTATAGGTTCGTCAAAAGGGTCCTTTTATTTGAAATAAATAGGCTTAAAGTACGTTTTTTAAAAAAAACAGCTTATTATTTATTTCAATTGTTGATAAATTTTTAATTTATTTACTACAATAATTAAGAGTAGTTTTTAGTTATTTGTAAGGTAGTCAGTATGCAAAAAAAGATAATAAAAACGGTAGGTCAGATTTTTTCTAGTTATGTATTGATCGTATTTTTTGGAATTTCGGCAGCTGTTCAAGATGATTCACAATCATTTAAAGAAGTATGGGCGATGAAGCATATGCTTTCTTCAGTTGAAGGGAAAAGTGGTTCATTGGAGCCTATTTTGATATCACCTGAACTTGGACTCATCGTATCTTCAAATGGTGAACTAGAAGAATGGATCACAAAAAAAGAAGATGGTAAAAAGCCGTATGAAAAAGCTCGACAAGACCTAGCAAAGCTTTTTTTTAGGTATCAGGATAATGAAGTTCAGTGCAGTAATATACCTGATAATCCTTTAAAGTGGGTTACTGCTGCTGTTTTGGCTGAGTGGGTTAAAAAAATAAGAGATGAAGGAATTAATCAATTTGTTGTTGAAATTGGACTCTTAAATACGAGCCACGAAAAACAAACAAGTGTTGCTGATTTAACAGAAAAATCTAAAAAAAGACCAAATGATCGCTTAACAAAAGAAATAGAAAATGTACAAAAAGATTTGATACGCGTGAATTCTGATGTACAAAAAAGTACCTTATTTCAGCAATGGGATATCTATAAAAATGCTGAAACTGAAGAAGCTCGAAAAAAAATTCAAATTAAATACAAACAATACAGTACGTATTTAGAAAAACTTGTAAAAATTGATCCTGTAAGGGCACAGAAAGATTTTTTAAGAATTCTTATGGGGCATCTTTATTTGAAAGCGGTTGAACTTTCTGTTACTAACCCTGCGTATCAATTGGCTTCATATTTCAGGTCTATGGGAATTGATTTTGTTTCAGCTTATTACACAAAAAAAGATCAAATAACTATTCAAGAAAAATTTGAAAACGGGATTCTTGAAGAGACTGTTTCAGATACAGAAGATCTTGTTTTTTTGTTAAAGTTTTTTATTCTTGATACATTTTTCTTTTTAAAAATGCCCGCAAATACAATAGTAGATTATGCCGGTGACTTAAATGTTCCTATATGTGCCGAATCTGTAGTTCGGTCATTTGTTCAGGTTGTTTTGTATAATTCTTTAACTGGAAAATTAGACCTGGATCTTTTGTCTGATACCGTCAATCTAAAGCCCGAGTTTAAAGCGTTTATTGAAAAATATTCTGATTATATAACGACAGATTGGTATGGTTCAGATGCCTTAAAAGATTGGATGGATCTTGTCTCCTGTATTGATGGGGTTATATATCTTCGTTCAGCAGGTTTATTAAAGTATGAGTTACTTGCTGATAGTAATAATATTTTAAAGGTTTTAAATAATTTATTTGGTGTTCAAGCAATTGATTTTCAAAATTTGGCAGAAATACTTTCGGGAACCCAGGCACACAGAATTAACGTAGAATCTATAGTGCCAGGACCTTTGGATAGGCAAATTAGTATTCGTTTTATTGTTATGATGACTAATGGTATTAGTCTTTTAGTAGGTATGAATATAAAACCTGGGCATGGTGAATTTTTGTTTTTTGATAAGGGTTTTTCAGAATTTTTTTCTTTAAATTATATTAATAAAATTGAAACAATGGGCATTAAATGCGGACAGTCTTTTTTAGGTATAGTATTCAATAAAAAAACACTTAATGTGAAAAAAGATTCAGGATTATTGCCATTAGATTCGTTTATTGATTCAGAATCTATTGATTTAATTAATTCAGCACTTTTTTATGGAGCTGACATTACTATGGCAAATAGTATGGGACAAACACCATTGGTGAATTTAGTTAAAAAATGGATTTCTTATGAACGATTATCTCTTGATCAAAAAACTTTTAATACGTTCATTATTACTACTATAGAAAATTTACCCAAACTTACCGATGTTATTCCTGAAAAAAGAGAGCAGGTTGCTAGATCATATGATTCGGCTTTAATTGAGGCGATATATCTGAATAACGAAAGATTGACATCTTTGTTATTGGAAAAAGGAGCTAATATTCTTAGCAATTCGTATGGTGAAATGGTAGTAGTTCAATTTATTAGAGCTCATAAAACAAAATGGAAAAGTGATATGTTTCAAAAAATTTTCACCTCTTTACCTAGTTCATCTGATGATCCAGATTTATATCGTCAGATGATGAATATCGCAGTCACATGCAATAATGAATCAGTTGCAAATCTTTTGTTTTCTAAGGCGACTAGTTTATTTATGGAAGAAAGTTCGGAATATATACTTATGAACCTTATTAATAGTCCAGAAAATGTGTGGAAGCAACAGATAATGCAAAAAATATTACAACAATTACCTGCTGTTGAAATAACCACTGATACGACAGATTTTTATCGTACATTACTGAATTATGCCATAATGTACGATAATGAAGAGGTTGCAAATACATTATTGTCTAAAGGCTTTAATGGTTTGATTTCTAGTAATGGAGAAAAGTTATTAGTTTCTCTTACTCAACATCAGTCTAATCAATGGCAGCGAGATGTATTGGAAAAAGTAGTTCAATTTTTACCAGATATGCCAAAAACTTCTGATCAAGCATTAGTATATGGTCTGGCAATGATACAAGCATTAAGGAATGGCCAGATAGAGATAGCAAAAAAACTTTTTTTAAAGGTAGAAGCTAGTACTGCTGATCAAATGAGTATTTCACAACCCCTTGTTCTTTGTATTTCAGAATGGTCTTTAACCCCTTCTACTCAACTCAATTATCAGATGAATGATCTTATTAGTAACATTATTCATTCATTACCAAGTGCAAGTGGTAATGATGATTTGAGCAAAGCATATGGATTAGGCATAATCAATGCAATTCAAAAGGGAGCTTTGCCATTAGCAATTGAATTGCTCGACAAAGGAGCTAATCTTTTAGTGAATGTAGGTACTTTTTTTAATCAGGAATCAGTACTTTCTTATATTTTCAAACATAAGGAATTTGATTCATTAACAGATCCTGCGGAATGGGAACATTTTAAAAAGAATGTTTTAGATAGATTGCCAGTTTTGGATCCTTCAGAGAGTGAATCAATTGATATTTTATGTAATTTTTTAATTGAAGCTCTAAAAAGCTTTGATTTTATCATTGTGCAAGAATTGTTAAAAAAGCTAAGTCCAGAATCTATGAAAACACAGACTGGAGGTACTTTTATAAGGGAGTTGGTCAAAAAATTAAGAGTTTTTTCTTATGATAATGAAACACAAAAAGCACTGCATGATTGGATGATTTCCTATTTGCGTACACTACCTAAAGTTGATCATTCAGAAAGTCCTCTTGGAGATGCTTACGGGGTGGCATTGATGCATGCATTAAATGACCTTAAAGATCTCGCATTAGCAGAAGATTTATTGAAAAAAGGTGCCAATATTCTTTATCAAGAATGGGGGGAGTATTCAGAGACTCCGTTATCTTACTTAATAAGGTTTTGCTCAAAAATTCCAACCGATTATGTAGGAAGGGAAGATGAATGGAATCAAAAAATTTCGCAACTGATTGATGAACTTTTTGAAAATTTTGTAGATAAAGAAATAGTTGATAGTTCAAATCGAGTGTATGAAAAAGCTTTAATGTATGCGATTAATGAAAACAATCTTTTTCTAATGCATAAGTTACTAGAAAAAGAGATAGATTTTTTCTGGTCATCTGGCTATGGGCAAACCCATTTTAAAACTATAATTGAGCGCTGGCATTCTTCAGTAATCAATGGAGATACTGATAGTGTTTATCAATACAATCGCATCCTTCTTGAAATAGTTGATAAATTACCTTCTATTGAGGCAATGAGCGATAGTCAAAAACAAAGTTTGGAAAATTATTTTTCTGAGTCAGTTCAAAGAAATAATATTTCGGTTGCATTAGCTTTTTTAAAAAAATATCCAGAATTTACTGAAGAATTTACGAAATTGATTTATTGGGACATACCAGTATTGCAAGAAACTCAAAAAAAACTTTCAGAAGAAGAATCATCAACTGAATATAAAAAAGAGCTTGATGAGTTTCTAAAATATGTTGCTCCTTAAGAACTTATTTTTTTGAATAGATTTTTAAAAGTCTTGGTAAATCGATTTCATCGTAATGTTCTACTACAAGATCAGCTTTGTGAAGAGCGGCCCTGTTTTTTGCAGTATTGATACCAATACAAAACATTCCAGCACTTTTAGCGGCATCGATTCCATGAGGGGAATCTTCTATAACCACGCAATCAGCTGGATCAATGCCAAGTTGTTTTGCAGTGTATAAAAAAACATCAGGAGCAGGTTTTGGTCTTTCTACATAGGTAAAATTGTAAATATGCT
>CANNMA010000056.1 GCA_947505805.1 bacterium | reverse complement strand
AATCATTATTTTCCTTTCAAAATATATATCTTCACAATTTCTACCCACGCAATTACAAACTACAAAGGTACTTTTTTTAATCACCTTTTAAAACTTCTTTAGCCTTTTTTTTGAAAAGCCACTGCAGCAATGATTGTGATCGTTGTGGCTTGTGAGACTGCTTTACAGCTAAGTCTTTGTGAGAATCTAACGTATCTTCTTTTTCAAGAGTTACCTGCTTTTGTTCTGTTGAAGTGTCCTGAGAACTTAAAGATGATTCTTCCCCAGTTTTATCTCCCAGCCCCCACATCTGATATCTAATATCAAACATTCGCTTTAACCCATTATCACCAGTCACTACAATCCCTGTTTTATAGGCATGCATTTCAATAACATCAATATCAATAAAAGTCTTTAACTCTCTATCATCTGGCGTTGAAATATACAGACGTTTAGATCCTTTTTTAATCATAAAATGCCATCCTGCAACATCAGCCGTTAATTCGTCTTCGTTCTTTAACGACCAAAGATCATCATGTGCTTTTTTTTTCCAATACAAATACGCACTGTCATCGGCTGAATCAAGTGTTGCTGAAGCAGCTACAGGGACCTGAACAGGCTTTGGCTTTGTTCGCTCTTTATCTAAACAGTTTTGACAGTACAGAGGTTTGTTAAAACCATAGATACCAATAGTTTCATTGTAAAATGACAAATCAACCATTCCTAATGGTTTTCCACACTTATAACAAACAATCCTGTTTTTTAAAGTCGGAACCAAAAAAATAACCTCATTTGGGTCATAATTTTTACCAAAATTTATGCAACTACTAAAGAGTAATAGTCCCCATACTAGTACTTTTTTCATCTGCTCCTCACTGATTGAAAAAAACTGTTTTCTCGTCAATACTTTTTTCATCATGCGGTACCAAAGAAAAACCGCGCATCTGAAAATAGTAAGGAGAAAGCCTGCGACGAAATTCAGGTTCTAGTACAAAAATATCAACCCTGTCTTCAAAAAAATCACGCAATGTAACTGTTTGAGTTGTATGGTCACAGAGTAATAATTGAGCGCCTCGACTCAGTACTGTTGAATCTTCACTTGGACACAAAAAGTTATCTTCTGAAACAAAAGCTCCTGTAGAATCATGTTTTTCAATATGCACAAGATTATCTGGTAATCGTAACTTATAACGATACGTATCAACTGGCTGCGCCGGAGATGCGCCTACTTTTAAACATTTTTTTAAAAAATTAAAAGTACATTGGTTATATAATGTGTACTCATGAGAAGCAGTACTTTTTTCTTCAACATCAAAAATTTTTCTATAGGGAACAATTTTAACAAAACCAGTTTTCTGAAAATCAGTAGAAGCTACTGCTTCTCTTGGAGACTCTTCATAAAGTTCTGAGTCAAAATCACAGCCTATAACTACTTTTTCTGCAACAATAATCGCATGTGATCCTTTAATCCAGAGACCTATAATTTTACTTCCTGCATCCTTATGAAACGTTCTTCCATCTAACCTCGTTATCTGCAATGAACTACCAGCCTCATCAATGCCATACCTAAATCCATTCATATGAAAATCTTCAAGAGTTAGTTCAAGCCCATCAAAAACAGATGGCTGACTTTCAAAAAACACATCGTTTTCTGGCTTATCTGATACTACTATTGTTTTTTTATCATCACCTTTTCCACGTTTTTTTTTCAATTTTTTTGCACATGTTGCACAATACTGAACTCCTTCTTCGTTTAAACCACAAAAAATATCTATCTGGTTAAGAACATACTTACATTCCGCACACACTGTTCTTTGAACATCAGCCTGCACTACATATGAGCTTCCCAAAAAAAGACCCAAGCCTACCATTATGATTTTTTTCATCTGACTCTCCTTATCACTCAATGACTAAGCCTAAATAAGCTCTAGAACGATCAATAAAACTTTCAAATCTCTTATATTGCGATATACTTAATGGATTCAGAGGTGCAAGAAATGTTATATTTTTCAAATGAATTTATTTTTTTATGTCAAAGCGTCTTCGTTGCTTTTTTTGCAATTGGAGCTGTTTTTTTTGGGGTTGGCGGACTTACATCGCTCGTAGCATTATGCGCCCTACTGAGCAACCTGTTCATTGGTAAACAAGCTACTCTTTTTGGGTTTGATGTAGTCACATGCGATGCTCTTGTCATTGGATCAGATATTGCTATTCATCTTATTTATGAATATTTTGGCAAAAAAGCAGCCGAAAAAGCTATTCAGCTTTGCTTATATCTATCAATTTTTTTCATAGGAATCTCACAACTCTTTTTATGGTATACCCCCAATGTTTTTGATACGTCTCAATCATACTATCAAGCAATTTTTGGACCAATGCCCTGGATTATTGGAACTTCATGCATTGTGGCACTGATGACAAAAGTTCTTAATTTAACGCTCTATCACCTTTTTAGTGTCAGATGGGGCAGAAAAAAATTTTTTACTAAAACTATTTTAGCTCTTTTGATAAGCCAACTTTTTGATACGGTTGCTTTTACCCTTATAGCTCTTTCATCAACAGTTCATTCTGTTATCGATGTCATCATTTTTAGCTACGCAGTAAAATGTATTGCCATTTTTTCAGGAATTCCTTTTGTAAGTTTTTTACGTAGATTTCTGCCTTTTTCACCACACTCAGAAAGCGAAAAATGAACCACCCTTTTTCTTTTGAACTCGTTTATCAATCAAAAAAATCTCGAGCTCGCGTAGGACGTATCCATACACCACATGGAATTATTGAAACTCCCAATTTTGTTCCTGTTGGAACAAATGGAAGCTTAAAAGCTATCGATAGCGCCTATACTGATCAGATGGACATTCAGCTCATGTTTTGCAATACCTATCACCTTATGTTGCATCCTGGATCAGACCTTGTTAAAAAAGCTGGCGGACTACATACCTTCATGAATAGAACAAGACCACTCATCACCGATTCAGGTGGATTTCAAGTATTTAGTTTAATGTATGGATCACTGCATCAAGAGCTCAAAAGCAAAGGGACCAAACAGCACGATAATGCTGTTTTAAAAATTAATGAAGAAGGAGTTCTTTTCAGATCATATCGAGATGGTTCACCTATTCTTTTAACTCCAGAATCATCAGTTCAAGCACAAAAAGATCTTGGTGCCGATATCATTATTCCACTCGATGAACTTCCCCCTTATCATGTTGATCAAAAAAAACTCAAAGCATCGTTTGACAGAACACATCGTTGGGAAAAAAGATCACTTGATGAACATATGCGCAACGAACAAAATCAAACTATGTACGCTGTTATTCATGGAGGAGTTGATCAAGAGTTACGTAAAAAAAGTTGCGAAATACTTTCTAACGAACCCTTTGGTGGATTTGCTATTGGAGGATCACTGGGCAAAACACATTCAGAAATGTTTACCATGCTTACCGACCTTATGCCTCATCTTCCAACTGATAGACCAAATCATTTACTTGGTATCGGAGACCTTGGATCAATTGAACCAGCAATTAAACTTGGTATTGATACCCTTGATTCTTCCCACCCAACAAAATGTGCTCGCCATGGAATGCTGTTCACTTCAAAGGGAATGATTAAAATTTTAAACGCACAGTACAAAGAGCAGTTTGAACCACTTGACCCTACCTGTAGTTGTTACACCTGCAAACATTACACAATCGCCTATTTACGGCATCTTTTTAAAGCTCATGAATTAACTGCTTACACCTTAGCAAGTATTCATAACGTTCATTTTATGATGAATCTTATGGCTAACTACCGCCAATCAATCCTTGATGGAAATCTATAGATTCAGAAGTTTAAGAATTTTTTTTGATACTTTAGCACAAGACGTAGGTGCTGCCCGCAAAGGGCACAGGTACATCTTGTGCTAAAAATATAAATGAACTTTTATCACTACACTAACACCCTTATACTCATAACTATTCTCCATTTTTTAATCGACCAGCCTAATCAACACTCAAAACAAGCTTATTCTAATTATCTTTTTTTAAAACCATTGCAACCTTTTAAATTCATATTGTACATTTAACTCTGAATAGTTTTGAGATATTTCAAAAAAGGAAGAAACCTATGAAGTACATGTACACTATCCTTGTTCTTGTTGCAGGAACTCACTTCAATATTTGTCTAGGACTTGGTAGCAAAAATCAAAAAGCTGGTGTTTCTCAAGCTACAAGTATTGAACATATGCATATTGGAACAATTCTTACCACAGCTCCTGGATCTTTGCTTCTTTTAGGGGTGGGCTCTCAGGATCAAAATCAACCACAAACAACTCCTAAAAATCAGATTGTAGAAACTTCTGTTCGTTATGAAATTGAAATGAACAATCAATATAAAGCTGATAATAGAGGAATGGAGCTTCCCTCATTAACCACAACAGACCTTCATAAACCTTCAGATAAAAATATAACTGACAAACTTTTACAAGAAGTTCATTTACTTATTCCGACCGCGCAAGAAGGTGAATTCCATATAAAAAAAACTACTATTGAACATATACCGGTTATTGTAGCACGTAATCCATTCAATATCGTAACCGTAAAACCAGGCAGTTCATATACCCTACCAATGCTACCAGCTGGTCAAAGCTATCGTCCCCCACTCAAAGTAAAAGACTATTTTAGTTCAGATTATAGTTTCACAATTCCAGCAGATTCAACCTTAGATTACTTTAAAGTATATCTTAATGAAGGGGGTCTACAAACAGATACTGTTGCTTATTTTGTAAATATTCTTCATCCAGGAAACTATTCGATCAGTAAAAAATCTGCCCCTACGATTCCACAAATCTGTTTAGCTCCCGGCGAAAGCTGTGTTATTCATTCGGAACTGCTTCCAAAAACACCTTCACATCCTAGCTCAAGAATAGTCGAATATACGCTTGATCATAATGATTATGTAGATGAAAAAATCAAAGCAACTATTACAAAAACTGAAATTGATGAAACAACTGCCGATGGAACACCAAAAGTACGCCGAACGTATCTACTTACAATCCCTACAACTATAGAAAGAAGCCCATCATCTACCTTCACAGGTGGAAAGTTCACCGTAAATATTAAAACTTCTCAATTTGCAAAAAGCATAGAAATACCTGGATTCACCGTTAAAATTGAAAAAAACGCATAGGAAACATATGAAAAAAGAATCTATACTTTTACTTTCACTTGCAACCATGCTTCAAATAAGTTGCAAACAAGAAAACATTGAACATGCATCAAGAAGAACAAAGCCCTTGCATGTAACAATGACTGCTAGCACTTCTTTAACACTTGCTAAACTTGAACCAGGTGACATGTATTTTATTAAGTGGAAAGCTAATAGAAAAAATTGTCGCGCTCAAATTCGTGCAAATGTACTTACTATCGCAGCCAAAGCACACTACAAATCTGTCGCTGTTTACAAAAAAGATGTGGACGGAAATCTATCTAAAAAACCAGCCTATATCGTACATATTAAAAGGCTTAAAAAGATAAATCTTTCATGATAAAAAAAGGAAAAACGATGAAAAAAATAACACTACTCATGCTTTCATTCACAGCACTCTTTCAAAACAACTGCTCAGTCAACCAAGCAAGACAACGACCTGGATATCATCCCTCTAAACCACCAATAGTGCTTTCAATGAACCCTGGCGAAACGCATCAACTTAAACCACTTCCAGATGGTCAAAAGTATGCTGTAGTAAAAAGAAATTTTTTAATTAAAGAACGTCACCATGTTCCTTTTTTTACAAAAAATTCTGTCTTTGTTCCTAGAAAGGCAACTTATAATCATTTTGAAGTTCATATTGTAGAAAAAGGCAAAAAAGTTTCTGCTTCTACTCCTTATGCATATTTTGTACGTGTTAATCAGCCAACAGAAAATTTACCAATACCTTCGACCCCTTATGGTCAACCACAAACAACTACTACTACTCAACCAAAAACTTTTTCCACACAAGAAGTTTCATCTGTTACACCAGTAAACATTCCTACAAACGGATCTCTTACTCTTACTTCGCCAGCCAGACTTGCCTTATTTGATGCATACAGTGAAGGTTCAACTGAACAATTCAGCTTCAGCTCTGTAATGGGGACCATCGATTGGAACAAGTACCCTCAATCAAAAAACAGGCCTTTCTTTGAAATAGTAGAATCTGCAGGTTGGACAACAAATCAAAACATTTCACTTGTTGTTCCCCAAGGTGCTCCTAAAGGCCAATTTATTCTCAACTATACTATCACAACCACATACTATGGGACAAACTTAACGCCCCCTCATCCTCCGTCAAAAGAAAGAGGCTTAATGCGCCGTCATTCAGAAGTATCTGAGCCACAAAAACCGCCGATTCAACACGGTTCTATTACCATAACTATTAATTAAATAAGAATTATAAAAAAGGAGATTGCAATGGAGAGAGTAGTAAAAATTACCTGCTGCATCATAGTACTTGTCGGTAGCACCCAACTATGGTCAATGATGCGTCAAGAACCACAACCATTTGGCAATACAGAAACTGAAAAACAGCGCATGCCATTTGGCAACCAATTTTCTACTCCTCCTCTTTCAGAATCATCAACCATGCCTGATGAAGAAGAACTAGATCGCCCTACTGAAAATGAACGTCTTGCAACGGCAGAAAGAGATCGCTCTGTCCCAACTATTTTTATGACCCCAGGATCCTCTCATAATCTTGAAGGCCTTCATAATGAACATGAACGATATGCTATTCAAAGTCGTGAACACGCTCCATTTTTGCATAGAGAAGAACTCGATGAACATA
>CANNMA010000055.1 GCA_947505805.1 bacterium | reverse complement strand
CTTGAAGGTGAAATGGGTGATACTCATGTTGGTCTTCAAGCGCGTTTGATGTCTCAAGCACTTCGTAAATTGACTCCTGTTATTCATAAATCAAAAGCGATTTTGATTTTTATTAACCAGATTCGGCATACGATTGGTGGCATGGCATTTGCTAATAAAGAAACAACAACTGGCGGTAATGCTTTGAAATTTTATGCTTCAATTCGACTTGATGTGCGTCGCATAGCAAGTTTGAAAAAAGATGAAGTTCATATTGGAAATAGAGTTGCAATTAAAGTTGCTAAAAATAAAGTAGCACCACCGTTCAAGCGTATAGAAGTTGATCTTTTATTTAACGAAGGAATTAGTCGTGATCTTGATTTGCTTGATGCTGCAGTACAGTATGGAGTTATGACTCAGTCAGGTTCTTGGTTTGCTTACGAAGGTACTAAAGTTGCTCAAGGGCGTGAACAAGTTTTAATTTACTTAAAAAGTGATCCTAAAATTGCAAATGCTATTCGAGCTAAGGTTGTACAAACAATTGCTGCGTTATAAAAAATTAAAAATTAAGATAAAAGTAGATGCATAGTGCTAAAGGGAAGTGATTCATTGAAAGAAAATACTACAGCAAATAAGGCTGCTAGCCAGTCAGTTAATGAAGGGATTAAAGCTCTTCAGCTTCAAGTCATTACAGCAGATGGTACAAACATAGGTGTGGTAACAAGAGCGGAGGCTCTTCAGCAAGCTCGTGATGCAGGACTTGATCTCGTGATGCTTTCTGAGTCAGGAGTTCATGGAGTTCCTGTTGCTAAAATTATGGATCATGGAAAAGAGCTTTATAGAACAAAAAAGAAGCAGACTGAAGCAAAGAAAAATCAAAAAGTTATTCTCATTAAAGAGATAAAAATTCGTCCTAAAATTGGAGAACATGATTATGATCGTAAGATCACTCAAGCAATTGAATTCTTAAAAGAAGGCAATCGCGTGAAAATCACTGTGCAATTTCATGGACGAGAAATTGCTTTTAAAGCAGAGCAAGGTGGTCAGTTATTTGAAAAAATAACACGTAGTTTCCGAGATGCTGGCTTTGCAGATCGCTTAGGCGAAGAAAAAGAAGCTAATGCTGGAAAAACGTGGTCAAAAATGTTTTTTTTGAAAAAATAGTAAGGTAAAAATGCCAAAAGTTAAAACAAATTCCGCTGCAAAAAAGCGATTCAAACGAGTCGGTAAAAACAAAATTAAACGAGCAAGTTCATTGCGTCGTCATATTTTGACTAAAAAAACCCGCAAGAAAAAACGTCAACTTCGTTCAGGCAAATATATTTGCAAAACGAATCTGAAAGCAGTCAGTCTCTTACTTCCCTATTGGTAAATGGATAAATCATGACAAGAGTTAAACGTGGTATAGCTACCAAAAAGCGTCATAAAAAATTATTAAAACAAACTAAAGGTTACTGGGGACAGCGTTCGAATATTTTCAGACGTGCCAAAGAAACTTTGCTTCGTGCAATGGCATTTGCTTTTGTAGGAAGAAAACTTAAAAAGCGTTCTACACGTTCTTTATTTATCACTCGTATAGGTGCTGCAGCTAAGAATGCTGGAGTTTCTTATAGTGTCTTCATTCATGGTCTTAAATTGGCTAATGTTGATTTGAATAGAAAGATGCTTAGTCAGCTTGCAATTTTTGAACCACAAGGTTTTTTAAAGATTGTTGAGTTAGCAAAACAAGCTCGTTCTTGACAATAAAACTCTGATATCAGTACAATTTAACTTCAGCACGTTGATAAATTAAAAAAAGGGAGAGAAAGCGTGGAAATGATAGCTAAATTAGAAAAAAAAATTGAGGTCTTGGTTGAGCTCCTTCATTCTTTAAAAAAAGAAACTATTGATTTAAAGAATGAAAACAAGCAATTAAAAGAACAAACCGTACGTCTTGAAGACTCTCTTCTAAAAGAAAATAAACAATTTGAACAAAAGCTGACTGCCACTGAAAAAGCGGTCAGCGATTTGTTAAAAAGTATTGATGATCTTATAGAGAATGAAAGATGAGTATGGTTGCGGTTAAATCTAAAGTTACAGTCTCTATTTGTGATGAAACCTACTTTCTTGTAGCTGATGAAAACGAAGAGCAGATTATTCAGGCAGCTGAATATCTTGATTCTATCATGAGACCTCTTATTAAAGCAGGTGTTAATCATAGAGAAAAGGCTGCGGTTTTAGCGGCACTTCAATGTGCCTGTTTTTTTTTAAAATCTAATGTTTTAGAACAAAAAAAAAATGAAGCTGCAGAGCGTCTTTTACAAAAAATAGATCTTGAAACTCAATTGATCAGCAAGCTGGACTAGCAAAAAAGTTTTCTTTTTTACGATTTTCTTTCTTTTTTCGCGTGCTTTAAGAAAATGCATAGTAGATAAAAACGTGTTACGTAGCTGTATAAACGGCCGTATACGTTTTAGAAAAAGATAGGAAGAATAATGTTGATAGGAATAAGCTTAATTGCAGGAGCGCTTGGGATTATAGTTGCTTTTGTAATGCTTTTTTATGCACGTCGCAAAATGGCTGATGTCGAATTATTGCACATTCGAATGGAAGAAAAACATAAAGCAATAAAGCGCGAGCTGGAAACAGAACGTAAAGAAGCGTTGCTTAAAGTTAAAGATGAAATTTATAAACGACGTCATGATTTTGAAAATGATGTAAAGCGAGATCGTCTTGAAATCGAAAAACAACAAGCAAAATTAAGTACAAAAGATGATTTTCTTGAAAAAAAGGAATCTCAACTTGATGATTTACGTCGAGATGTTCAAGAAAAAGAACGTAAACTTCTTCGCATGAGTGAAGTCATGCATTCTAATGAAGAAAAGCTCAAAACATTATACAGTGAATTAATTTCAAAACTTGAAAATGTGAGTGGTTTTAGCAAAGACCAAGCAAAAAAAGAACTTGCGGATATTTTGTATGCAGAAGTTAATCTTTCAAATCAAAAATGGATTCAAAAGGTTGAAGAGGAAGCTCGTCAAGTTGCAAAAGATAAATCAACTCAAATTATTGTAAGTGCTATGCAGCGTTATACGATTGATCAAGTTACTCCTAATTCTTCAAGCGTTGTTCATTTGCCAAGTGAAGACATGAAAGGTCGAATCATTGGTAAAGAAGGGCGCAATATTAAATCTCTTGAAATGGCAACTGGTATGGAATTTGTAATTGGTGAAGTGCCAGAAATTATTACTATTTCTGGATTTAATCCAATACGTCGTGAAGTTGCTCGTCGGTCACTTGAAAAATTGATTACTGATGGTCGAATTAATCCAACTCGCATTGAAGAAACAGTTCAGCTTTGTGAAAAAGAGATTGAAGAAATTATTGAAGAATACGGTAAACAAGCAATTCTTGAATGTAATGTACAGGGTGTTCATCCTGAAATAGTTACCTTGCTGGGTAAGTTATATTTTCGTACTAGTTTTTCTCAAAACGTTCTTGAACATTCAAAAGAGGTTGGTATTTTTGCTCGCATGATTGCAGAAGAACTTGGTCTTAATGGAAATTTAGCAATGCGTGCAGGGCTTTTTCATGATATTGGTAAAGCCGTAACAGCTGAAGTTGAAGGTCCTCATGCTATGATTGGTGCAGAAATAGCTAAACGTTGTGGTGAAAATCCAATGGTAGTGAATGCAATAGCTGCTCATCATGAAGAAGTTCCTTTCTTATCGATCTATGGGCCACTCGTAGTGATCGCTGATACTATTTCTGCCTCACGTCCCGGTGCTCGCAGAGAAACATTAACTGCATATGTGAAGCGTCTTGAAAAACTTGAAGATATTGCAAACTCATTTAATGGAGTAAAAAAAGCATATGCTCTGCAAGCGGGTCGAGAAATTCGTATTATTGTTGAAGAAGATTTCTTAGATGATGAAAAAGCATCAATACTTGCTCGCGATATAGCAAAAAGAATTGAAGATGAAATGAACTTTCCAGGACAAATCAAAGTAAATGTCATTCGTGAAAAACGGGCTATTGAATATGCTCGCTAGAAACGATATGAGTACACCACTTTTAAGAATTTTGATGGTTGGTGATGTTATTGGTAAGACGGGCAGAGAGGTCTTTGCTCGTCTTATCGGACCATTAAAAGATGAATATCAAATTGATGCTATTATTGTAAATGGGGAAAATAGTGCTGATGATGGGGTTGGTATTACCCCTGAAGTGGCCGAATTTTTCAAGGCCCACGGAGTTTCAGCCATTACAACCGGAAATCATATCTGGGACCAAAAAACTATATTTTCCTATCTTAATGAACATACGTACGTGCTGCGCCCTGCAAATTTACCTGATCAGTGTCCCGGTGTTGGAATGGCATTTTTTTCTTGTAAGGGATACACCGTTGGCGTAATGAACTTGCTCGGTCGAGTATTTATGTCTCCTTTATCAAACTGTCCTGTGGTAAAAGCTTTAAAGCTCTTAAGGGAATCCGCTGCTATAACGCCAATCATGCTTATTGATTTGCATGCAGAAGCAACTGCTGAAAAAATGGGAATAGCCTACATGCTTGAAGGAAAAGTCACCGCAGTCGTGGGGACTCATACTCATACACAAACAAACGATGCTCGCATATTACCAGGTGGAACTGCTTACATGACTGATCTTGGGATGGTCGGTTCACAACATTCTGTGTGCGGTTTTCAACCAAAGTCATTTATTCAAGATTTTACGACTACTTTTGCTGAAGCAATTACTGTTGCTACTAATCCGCCATATACTTTTTGTGGTGCACTTATTACCATAGATCCAGTTACGGGAAAAGCTATAGCTATCGAACGAATTACCTCTGTCTTTGTTGATACGCTTGAAACAGAAAGGGTCTAACATGTCTGCCATTCTAAAAATTCTGTTGATTGGAGATCTGTTTGGTAAAACTGGTCGTTCAATTTTTGCTCGTCATATTAAAGCCTTACAAGAAAAGCACGCTATTGATGCAACAATTGTAAATGGAGAAAATGCTGCAGATGGTAAAGGGATTACTCCTGATATCGTAAAATTCTTACAAGAACATCAAGTACAAGTAGTGACCACAGGCAATCATGTCTGGGATAAAAAAGATATTATTTCTTATATGAGCGAACATGACACGGTACTTCGTCCTGCAAATTATCCAGAACGATGCCCCGGAACAGGGATGACTTTTTTTGACTGTAAAGGGTTTACTGTTGGTGTTATCAATCTTATGGGAAGACTTTTTATGCCGGTTCAACTTGACTGTCCTTTTGAAAAAGCTGAACAACTTTTAAAAGAATCACAAGCTATTACTCCGATTATGATTGTTGATTTTCATGCGGAAGTAGCAGCTGAAAAACAAGCGCTCGGCTATTTTTTAGATGGAAGAGTGTCAGTAGTTGTGGGAACACATACGCATGTTCAAACGGCTGATGCGATGATTTTACCAAAAGGAACCGCATATCTTACTGATCTTGGAATGGGCGGATCGCTCAATTCTATGATTGGAGCAAAAAAAGAAGCTTTACTCTATAAACTTATGACTCAAATGCCTGTTCGACATGAAGTATCATCGGATGCTCCTTATGTACTTTCTGGAGCCGTTGTTGCTATTGATACAATCACAGGAAAATCACTTTCTATTGAAACGGTCTATATCGTAGATAATGAGCCTTTGTGATTTTTATCAATACACTACATGTTATTTTTAATTACTCATACTAAACTTACACACATAATTAGGGAGATTATTCAATGATCGATATCATACTTTTTTATATTATACTTTCGTCTGTATTTGTTTTTGGTAAACAAACTCTTGCAGCAGGATGTCCTTTTTTTCTTTCTGCAGTACGTCTTATTCCAGCAGGTCTTATTTTATTGACAGGTGCTTACATCTTTGACAGAGAAAGATTTAGTTTAAAAAAATCAGCTTTTAAAAGTCTTTTAGGTCTGATAACGTTTGTTTTTTTTATGGATGTCTTTCGTTTGTGTGGATTAAATTATGTATCGGCTTCATACGCTGCACTGGTAAACACATTATCTCCTTTTATAGCAGCTCTTCTTGCCTACAAAATTACTGGTGAACCGTTAACTTTAAAAAAACTAGGGGCGATTACACTTGGAGTGATAGCTGTTATACCACTCATTGCCAAAACTTTTACCGTATGTACTGAATGCACAACGTTACAACTTTTTTTAGGCTATAGCGCTCTTTTGATTTCAACAACATCAGTAGTAGTTCGAACTTTTTTCTTAAAAGATCTTGTAGATGTAAAAAAATATCCTATTTATTTTATTTTAGGGCTCAGTTTTTTAGCAGTTGGAGCAGTTTCTTTATGTTGTTCCTTGTTTTTTGAAACATGGAATCCCTTGCCTATTACACCATCAATTAAACTTATAAAATTAATTGGATTTTTGCTGATAGCGTATAGTCTTTGTGGACAGCCACTCTATGCATATTTGGTCAAAAAGTACCCTATTACTTTGATTACGTTCTTTATGCTTTCAACTCCTATCATTACTGCAGCACTTAATTGGTTTTTTTATGGATATCAGATTGATATGATTTTTATCTTTTCATGTATTACCCTTGCAGTAGCTTTTTTATTGTTTTATTCAGAAGAAAAAAAAGAAAAAGTTATTTCCTCAAAATAAGATATTTTAAGATTAAGAAACAATACATGAGCCATTTCGAATACGCCGATTCTAGTTGTTTATACTACTTTGTAGTATGCTAAAACCTTATGAACTCATTTTTCTAAAAACGAAAGGGTGGGTAATCACTTGTTAGATCTTCTTATTATGTACATTATTATGGCAGGGGTATTTACTCTTGGTAAGACAGCTGTTCTTAATAGTGCGCCATTTTTTTTAACAGCAGTG
>CANNMA010000054.1 GCA_947505805.1 bacterium | reverse complement strand
CCGATCTAAAGCGGAACTTTGGAGTTTGATACGATAGTGTCATGCTATATAATTAAAAAGGGGCAGTGAAAACTGCCCCTTTTTAATTGTTAGTGCAGTTTTTTTATGATTTTTTTGTAAAACGTTTGTGCATTTTATCTAAAACATTTTGAAGGCTTTTTGAAAGCGTTGAATCAACTTTATCATTTTCAAGAGCTCTCATAAGAATTGTTTCTAACGGAGTGTAGAGTTTAATGTTTGTCACATAAACTGATCTTTCTTCTAATGAAAATAAGTTTCCATCAGCGTTAAAAGAAACAAAGGAGACTGGATTATAATGATTAATAATGCAAAGTGTTTCTTTTTCATCTGTTGAAAGATTAGTAACTTTGGCTGTACGGTCAAGTGATCCAGTAGCAAGAAGTGTTCCGTCAGGGCTAAAAACAATAGAGGTAATAAGGTTTGTATGTTTACTAATTTCATAGATAGTTTTACCAGTTTTTGTATCGACCATTCTAACTTTGTCATTACCCATTCGATGATAATGTCCCCCAAGAGCAAGCAGTGTTCCATCAGGACTAAAGCAAACATAGCTAGCACCAAGATTATCATCAGCAGAGATTGTTGCTCCAGTTGTCATATCAGTAATTTTAATCTGGTTATCATGTGTTCCTCCAGTAGCAAGGAGTGTTCCATCAGGGCTAAAAACAATAGGTATAAAGTGGGTACCAGTTTTCATGGTGTAGAGCCGCTTGCCAGTTTTGATGTTAATAACTTGTAGTTCGCTTTTAGCTAGTTCAGTAGCAAAAAGTTCCCCATTAGGGCTGAAAGTTATGGAACGGACTATTGTATCACTACAATCGATAGCACCTATCTTTTCTCCAGTTTTGATACTAATAATTTCAATGGTGCCATAAGCTTTTCCAATAGCAAGAAGAGTTTCATCAGGGCTAAAGGCTATTGAAGATGCCGATTGAGAAAAGGTAATACGGTGAATTATTTTACCAGTTTTGCTAGCAAGTACTGTGATTGTTCTAGGCTTTTCTTCGATAGCACAATAGGTACTATTGGGGCTAAAGGTAAAGTGGTTTCCATTAACGGTCAGTATCGTTTCTCCAGTTTTACGGGTAGTGACATTGGTAACATATGTCTCATCGTACGTTCTTACTGAAGTAGCAATGAGTGAATTGTCAGGGCTTAGTTGAACATTTAAAAATTGATCCGTCCGAGGAATAGCGGGTATTCGATATTTTTTAGTTGTGAGATATAAAGAAGGTATGAGGTCTTTTTCCCATCCGATCCAATCAAGTGTGTTAATAATTTCTTGAACAGTAGTAGCATTGCAACTAAAAAATTCCGGTATGAGTTCTGGATGTAGAAAGATTGGAGTAAGGCGCACTTGTAACTCTGTAGAAAACGGTTCTTTTAGACCGAGATCTGTAGCAGTAAAGATTAAAGAGGCAAGATCTTTAACTTTGAGGTTTCTTAATGAATATTTGTGTGTTTCTCCTTTTCCTTTAATAATGTCGATAAGAATCTGAAAAACATCTTTTGAACAATGCAAGCAAAATTCACTTTTTGCGTTAAGGGAGCACACAGCATTATCTTCTGGGGATGGTATAAGGGAGATACTCGACGAAACATCTTCTTTTTCAGTAGTAGAATCAAATGCCTCTATAAAATGTTCAAAATAATCAAATGCTTTTGCTATATCAACTGGTAGAGAGATTGTGCTTTTAGCACAGTTTACTGTTATCATTCCCTTTTTTATCAGTGGTGTCATTGGCACTTTGGGTTTTTCAGCGCAAAACGTTGATCCTGCAAAAAGTAATGTTATGAGTACTAAACGGTTGTTCATAGTTATTCCTTTAATGAGTTTTGTT
Source organism: bacterium (assembly GCA_947505805.1). Taxonomy (GTDB): domain Bacteria; phylum Babelota; class Babeliae; order Babelales; family CAIQNR01; genus CANNBR01. The sequence continues at coordinate 5,448 of CANNMA010000054.1, read as the reverse complement.
ATTTGAAAAAGGGCAGTGAAAACTGCCCCTTTTTGGTTGCTTGTTCCTTTAGTTATTGGCAGATCTTTCTCGATCACGTTCTTTTATGATGCCTGGTATTTGAGAGAAATCGATGTCTCTTGTAGTCGCTTTTTGATTTTTCTTTTCTTTTTTACCGGTTGCTTTTTGTGTTACTGCCGCTTGTGTTGCTACAGATTGTGTTTGCCAGTTGGCAAGTGTTGCTTGAAGTGTATTGACTGCATCAGTGACATTTTGAATCAGAGCAGCTTGTTGATTTTGAAGTGCAATTAAGTTTGAGAATGATTGAATAGTTGTTGTGTCTGGAATTTGTTGATCAACTGGATCTGCTGAAAGAGCATCTTGTAAAGCTTGGATAAGCGCAGCTTTTTGTTGGTAAGCTCCAAGAAGCGATAACATTGAATTGACGTCTGCATCGCAAGGAAGAGTGCTCGTAGGCGTTGCACTTGTATCTTGAGTTGATGTGCTATCTACAGGTGTTTCATCAATTGAAGATGTAGTTACTTGATCTGAGCAATTATCGACTGTATCTGTGTTTGAAGTAGTTGTTGAATCTTGAGTAGATAGATCATTTGATTCTAGAGCTGAACTCTGTAAAGATCCTGCATTTACTGTGTTCGATGGTTGATCAGATGATTGTAAGCTGCAAGATAAAAGTAAACTAATGGGTAAGAGAAGATTTTTCATGAGACTCCTTTATATAAAAAATAATGATAACTTTTTAAGATGTAGGAGTTTTGCTCTTTACTTGTCAATCATTCAGTTGAAGTTGGAAAATAGGCGGTTTTTTTGCATTAATATATGAGCCCGCCAAAGGTTTTTGTGCAACTATTTTACAGTTTTCACATTCATGTTTTTCATCTGTTTTATCCAAATGAATAGCGGTACATTGGATAGTGTTTTTTGTTAAAAAATCAGAAACTTCAGAAAAAAGTTTGTTTTTAAAGCAAGGAACAATGACAATTTCAGAATCATTGGTACCAGAAATGTATAATCTGAGCGCTATTTTTGATCCATTGATTTCGTGATATTCAGCGATAACAGTATCTGATGGGTAGTTGCTTGGAAGATAACAGGCAGTATAATCAATGTTATTTTTCTTTAAATCAGCTTGAATTGTTGAGTAGGTACATCCAATGTATGAAGGAATAGGTTCTTTTGAAGGCATTGATGAAAGAATTAAAAATACCGTTTGTTGAGATCTGATCGCTGAGTGAGGTGATGGGTTTTGGTTGATAATGAGACCTTCAGTGAGTGTGGGATCTTCTTTGTACCCAATAACTCGTCCAGCAAGATTGTAATCTGATAGTGTCTTAAGGCCTGAAAGTGCATCTTGTCCAAGCACAGAAGGAGTACTGATAAGGGAGCCTTTATAGATAAAACGAGGGAGCTGGTATCCAGCTAAGAATAAGAGAAAAGGGGTAACCCATAGAAATCGAATACAGAATGTTTTAAAGGATGAAAGCACTAAGAAACCTTTTGAGCATAATAACTAAAAAGCTCCTACAGTAAAACAATAAGCCGGATTCTGTCTTGCAAAAAAAACAAGTTTCTTTTGCATGGGCAACCATGTATCTATGCGACATACCCGCATGTTTAGCCGGAACAAGCGACCACACATGCCTATTTTGCCTTGCTCCCGGTAGGGTTTGCCCCACATAACTATTGCTAGCTACATGTGTGCGCTCTTACCGCACATTTTCACCCTTACTTATCTGAATTAACAGATGAGCGGTTATTTTCTGTGGCACTGTCCATAGGCTCACGCCTTCCTTGATTGAGCTAGGCTCTTCCAAGGTACCGTGCTTGTTAGGAGTCCGGACTTTCCTCACCTAAGCGTTCGTAAAGAACTTTAGGCGCGATTGCCTCGTTTTACTGTAGGAAACCATTTCAAAGAAACGTATACAATTATTAGGTTACCAATGATTGGAATTATTGTATAGGGGAATGTAGTTGAAGAATAAGTGAAAAATGCGATTGGGTAAGAGCTTAATGTAATAATAGCGGTGATACAAATGATCAATAAATGAGATGAATAGAGAGATGCTCCTTTTGTTATAAGAAGTACTCCAATTATATACGCTAAATAGGGAAGAAAATTCCCTGTCATTACAGAAGATATAATGCTGATAAGAAGAAGTGTTATGGTGAGTAAAGGGACTGAGGGAAAGTATAAAAGTTGTATAATACAGAAAGAAGCAAGAGTTTGAAAAACAGGATAATGAAATAAAGACAGTGAACATACATCAATAAAAAAAAGCACAAAGGGAATAGTATACATCAGGTATGAAAATGCTTGTTTTAGTGCTGGATAAAATTGTTTCATGACTGCTTTCTTTAGTTTCGTTAATTTGACAAAATAGGATATTGAATTACATTGGTCGCGTAATTTATGATTATTAACCAAATTACGGAGTTATTCAATATGAAATCAAAAAACATACTTATTTTACCCATCATCTTACTTTTAAGCAGTTCATTATTGGCGTCTGATGAGTTCAAATTAGAAGAATCACAAATAATACAAAGAATTGCTGATTCACGAGTTGCTATGGCAGAAGCACAAACTGATATTAATCAAAATAGTGCAGCAAAAGCGCTTGTTGATAGATTAAATCAAGCAACACAAATGAATGAATCGGCCCATACTCAATATGAACAATTTAAATTAGATCATAGGACGTATGTACAAGCAGCTCTGTCTTTTGCAAAACAAAATAAACAACTTGCGGCAGTCGTAACTGTTTCAGTTTTGGCTGGAATACTTATTCAAAAAATCTTCTTTACTCCTGAGTGTTCTTCAGAAAACAATTTTGAAGAAGATGATTTTTTTGAACAAAATGGCTATTAAGACTATTTTAAAATAATACTATTTTAAGGGGCTGCAGATGCGGCCCTTTTTAGATGGGGTGTAGGGATGCACACGTGAAAATGAGGTTTTTCTTTTGTGATTCAAAAAAATAACATAATAAAATATATGCGCTTAATCTTTGGAGCTGGATTTTTGACCCTTACGTTTTTTCTTGGGGTTTTATTCTGTCTGTTTAGGTATCCATGGGTGGATTTTTCTGTTCTTGCTCACTATCAACAAGGTAAACCATCAATTGTATATGATGATCAAGGAAAAGAATGGGCACGGTTTCAGCTTGATAGACGGGATCCTGTAGCGCTTAAAGAGATGCCGGATCATTTGATTCAAGCATTTGTTGCAGCAGAAGATTGGTCTTTTTTTTCTCATAATGGTCTTTCGTGGCGCGGTATTATACGTTCTGCATGGGTTAATCTTTCTCATGGCAGAATTGTTCAGGGTGCAAGTACTATTACTCAGCAACTTGTTAAAATGTTGTTTTATGATAATAAACGGACCTTTAAAAGAAAAATTAAAGAACAGTTTTTAACGCTTCTTGTTGAACAACAGTTTACCAAAGAACATATTCTTGAAACGTATTTGAACCATGTGTATTTCGGGTCTGGAATGTATGGAGTAGGAGCAGCGGCACAGCGATTTTGGGGCGTTCCAGTTTCTGATCTTTCAGTGGAACAATCAGCAATGCTTGCTGCGATTATGTGTTCTCCTGGTCATTATTCACCACTGTTTTTTCCTTACAGTGCATTACAAAGACGCAATCTTGTTCTTTCAAAAATGAAAAAATTAGGATTTATTACCAAAGATCAATGTGATGAAGTTCAAGGGAAATCATTAGCGCTTGTAGCTGCCGATAAAAGCTTAGTGGCACCTTATGTTAAAGAATATGTGAGAGTTTTGGTAGAACCTGTTGTAGGTAAAGAAAAATTATATACGGGTGGTCTTTCTATTAGAACAACTTTGAATATGCAGATGCAGCTAGACGCTCAAAAAGTGTTTTCAGAGGAATGTAAAAAATTACAAAAATCGTATGGTGCTGACCTTGACGGAGCTTTGTTGAGCATGGAGTGTAAAACGGGAGCTGTTAAAGCGATGATAGGTGGTTTTGATTTTTCACATTCTCAATTCAATAGAGCTTTGTATGCTAAGCGGCAACAGGGATCGATTTTTAAGCCTGTTCTTTATGCAACAGCATTGGAGCATGGAGTCTCACTTTTAGATACCGTTATTGATGAGCCATTTTCTTTAAAGCAGGGTGCTAATGTATGGGAGCCTCGAAACCATAATCGGCGATTTTTTGGTGAAATGACTGTTGCTCGTGCTTTGTCGTATTCAAATAATATTGTTTCGGCAAAAATTTTACTTCATATCGGAGCAGAGCATCTTGTTGATGCTGCTAAACGATGTTTTTTGCAAGCTCAATTGCACCCTTATCCTTCATTAGCTTTAGGTTGTCTCGATAGTACTTTAATTGAAGTGACTGGAATGTTTAATATCTTTGCTAATCAGGGAATCTATGCTGAACCACATTTAATTTCTTGGGTTAAAGATAATTGGGGAAAAACAATATATCGTATCAATCCTATAAAAAAACGTGTTTTTTCTCTCCGTATAGCAAGTCAAATTGGGCATGTACTCACTGCAGGGCTTGAGCGTAGAAAAAAGCGTGCAACTAGTTGGATTGATTCAGTGGCGCTTAGTAAGACGGGGACTACCAATGAATCACGCACCTGTTGGTTTGCCGGTTCTACACCTGAAATTACCACAGTCGTATATATTGGATGTGATGATAATCGGCCTATGGGAAAAAATGTGTTTCCTTTGCATACCGCATATCCTATTTGGTTACATTTTCATTCACTGTTAACAACAACTCAAAAGCAGTTTTTGTTTGATCCTTCATTGAAAGAGTTTCTTACTGATTGGAAGACGGGAGAAATAGTTCCTCGTACTTATGCTGATAGAGAAATTTTGCCAGTTTTGCTCTAAAAATAAAAAAACGAGCTTACTCATGGGTATGAATAAAACTCGATTTTTTATTGTACGTCTACTATGCCTGTTTTGATTAAGAAAATATTATCTACAAGAGGCTTCTTTAATAAGAACAGGAATGTGGATTTTTTTTGATTCATGGGCGATATCAAAATGAATAGCTCTTTTTTCAACATTAATTTGAAAATTAATTATCTGACAGTTTTGAAATTCTGTCGTTGAAAGGATTGTGAATAAAGGTTGTTCTTTGGTCGGCTTATCTGGTCTACCAAATACAGAATAAAGCTTGGGTAAAACATGTTTTTGTTTTCTTCTGAAATAAAAAAATCAAATTCATCAAATGGTACAAAAAATGGTTGTTCAATAATTTTTTTGAAAGTAAGTCTTTCACTGGTTTCAGGTAAAGCAGTTTTTCGAATGGTTTGATAGCAACTACACTGCGTAGTGGTGGATTAACACGCCAAACGTTCCACAAAGATAGAAAATAATAGCCAGAAGCGACTAAGCTGATCTCGTTAAATCAAATAAGCGAGGAGATCGATATGATCAAAAACAGTTGGTCGCATCTGACT
>CANNMA010000053.1 GCA_947505805.1 bacterium | reverse complement strand
ATCATCACAAAAAGAATTATTCTTAAAAACTATAATTTTCTATTTTTGGAGTATTGCATGAATGCCTCATTTAATGTGCTAAGACGAACTAGTTTTTGGTCTATAATTACAGGACTTGTTGTAGCAAGTATCATTTTTACAGCTACATTTTTTTCTCATAACAATCCAATACTGACTCTTGATATAACCATAAATAGAACTGATGCTCTCAAAAAAGCGCAGTTGTTTCAGGAAAAAAATAATTGGTTACCGCTAGAATCGATGTCTGCTCTTTCATTTGAAAATGATCATTATTTGCAATACTTTATAGAACTTGAATGTGGCGGAAGAGATGTTTATGCCCAGATAATGAAAGAACATTTGTTTGAGCCTTATACCTGGCATGTACGTCATTTTAAAGAAAAAGATACTCACGAATCACATATTTTTTTCACTCCAACAGGAATCAATTATGCGTTTAACCTTAAACTTCCAGAAACAGAAGTTCGTGAAAATCTTTCTGTTGATGAAGCGCGTGAATTAGCAAAAAGCGTTGCTACCAACGAATGGAATATCATATTTAATGCGCATGAAGAAATTGAAGCTTCAAAAGATGAAAAGCCGTGTGGGCGAGTTGATCACACCTTTGTGTATCAACGAACTGATACTAAACTTGGCACAGAAGGCAAGTACCGAATTCGCCTTGTAGTGAGCGGGAATTTAGTAACCGAAGTTACCCCTTTCATTTTTGTCCCAGAAGGATTTAAGCGTCGTTATCAAGAAATGCGATCTTCTAATTCAACCATTAGCACCCTTGGATCATTAGGCTTTTTCTTGTTGTATCTATTTGCTGGATGCTGCCTTAGTGGCTTTTTATTTTTCAGAAAACGGCTTGTTATTGTTAAACCAGCGGTTTATTGGGCGGTTTTTATTGGATTTTTATGCAGCATAGCTATTCTTAATTATCTCCCTCTTTCATGGATGTATTATGATACCGCTACATCAACTTTTTCTTTTTTAACACAAAATATACTTTCAATTTTAAGTACATTCGGAATGACAACATTCTTTTTAACACTCGTTTTTAGCGTTGCGTTAACTTGGGATCGCTTAGGATTTTCAAATCACATTCAATTCTGGAAATTATGGGCACCAACAGTCGGTGCATCTCGAGAAGCTTTAGGAATGACCGCACTTGGATATGCTTATGCAATTATTTTTGTAGGTCTTGCAACCGGAATATACATGTTTTTTACTGATATTTTAGGCTGGTGGTCACCCGCTGACACCTTAACAAATCCTGACATTCTTGCATGCTATGTCCCTTTTTTAGGAGCATTTGGTACTGCACTACAAGCAGGATTTATGGAAGAAGCTCTTTTTAGAGCTGTTCCTATCGCAGCAGCAGTTATTGCTGGACGTTATTTTAAAAGAGAAAAATTTGGACTCATTCTTGGATTTATTGTACAAGCAGTTATTTTTTCAGCATGTCATGCAAATTATCCGCAACTTCCAGGGTATTTTAGATTACTAGAACTTCTTATCCCATCAATACTTTTTGGGCTTTTGTATCTTTTTTGGGGACTTTTACCAGGCATTCTTTCTCATTTTTTATATGATCTGTTTTTAATGGAACTTCCTGTTTTTGCAGCACACGGTACCCTAGCAACAATAAATAAACTATGTGTTATTGTTATCGCTCTCGTACCCTTATTTGTTGTTCTTTACAGGCGATTTAAACAGTCTGATTGGTATGAGCTACGCCCTGAAGATTTCAATTCTTCACAACTACCTAAAAATAGTACTGCTGAAGAATCATCTGAACCAACAAAAAAAGATTCTCTTATTCCTCTAGCTACTCTTTCTAGTAACATTAAAAAGGGAATCTATGGTGCCGGTATTATTGGAGTTGCTCTTATCTATTGGTGTGCCCCTCGAAATTGCGATAGCCCAGCATTAACTATTACAAAAACTGAAGCTCTCTCAATAGCAGAAAAAGCATTTACAGCCGAGCATCTAACTCCAGGAAAAGACGTGGTTTGGAATCCTTATGTGTTTATAGCTTTTTTACCAACACTGCCAGAAAAGTTTATCTGGCAAACACAAGGTAAAGAACGATACCATTCACTCATAGGAACTTATCTTACTCCACCATCATGGGCAGTTCGTTTTGCATCATTTACTGGAAGCATCATTGATCGATCTGAAGAATTTGTAGCTCTTGTTGATCCTTCAGGAACTATTTTTAGATCAGCCCTTACACTTGCAGAAAGCAAACCTGGCGCAACACTTGTCCAAGGCCAAGCACGAGGAATTGCACTTCAAGCTCTTGAGGATCAGTTAAATATTACTACAAAAGATATTAAAGAAATTTCTGCCATTGCTCAAAAAAGACCTGAACGTCTCGATTGGACATTCACATTTCAAGATACCAGAGAAGAGTTACAACACGATGGACAAGCTCGTATTATAGTCACTATTGCAGGTGATAAAGTAATTAATGTTAATCGTACCATTTTTATTCCTGAACAATGGCAACGAGAACAACAGCAGTATGAAACACATAAGCAACAATTTTTGTTCCTCTTAAGTATCATTCAAGGAATCGCTCTCTTGTTAGCGTTTATCTATCTACAAAAAATATTGTTTAAAAATTTTTCTATCAAAAAAACGCTTTTAACTTTTCTAATTATTGCTCCATTAACCGCACTGTCTCAATGGAATAGTCTGCCTGGATTTGTTGCAACTTATTTTTCTACAATGCAATCATATACTACTCAATTCTTACCATTTTTTATTCAGCCTTTAATTATAAGCCTTATCTTTATATGCCTACTGGCAGCTTATTTAGCTCATATTAAAAATGGTGTTTCTTCTATTATACGTTCAACAAGAGAAGCTGTTTTTTTAGGCATTAGTTTTCAACTTTGTTTTGAAGGAGTTATGTTACTCATAACATTTTTAACTCCTCATACAATGCCAACTATCGGTGATTACTCGTCACTTAGTTGTTATGTTCCCTTTTTTGCAATTGCTTATAGCTCAATTATTGGCCGTCTTTTTGTATTATGTACTAGTACCGCAATAATTTTAGCACTTACACACTACGCTAAACACAAAAACATTTCTTCAGCAAAGTTAGTCCCTATTTTATTACTACTTGGGTTCAGCATATATACTGCCTTTTTTGGATCTGTTTCTTATATCAGTGTTGCTCTCATCTATGGAGCTGTTGGCGCACTTTTTTATACATTAAGTTATTTTTTACTTGTACGTTACGATCAAACTATCCAAATTATACTAGTAGCTACCGCATCTATATGTGGACTACTACAACAAAGTATTTGGGGATGTTTTCCTAATGCTCTAAACTATGGAATTGTCATTTCAATCATAATTATGAGTACCGCCTTCTGCTGGCTTAGATCATTACATTCAAAATAAAGGTTTTCATGATTTTTATATATACATTAACCGTCATTCTTTTTTTTAATTCTAATTATATTTTAGGATCTAATGAACCAGCTTCTGCTGAAATAGTCGATCATGTAGAATCATCATCTAAACGAATACGACTTACTCCACCAGAACTACCCGCATCGCAAAAAGATAGCGAAATCCCAACAGAAATTGCAACTGAAGAGGAATATGAAGAAGAAAAAGAATATTGGGAATATCCAGAAGAAATGTCTCTTTCTGAAATCATCGAATGCATCGAATCATTTGATTATGAAGTTTTTTTCTCACAAGACAATAAAGTTGATCGTAAATATCTTCCTCTTATCAGAGAACTTTTTAAAAAAACTCCTCACAATAAAATCTATACCGCTGGCCCTTATCACAGAGCACAACATCTTCTTTTTAATGATATCGGCGGCAAAGATAAAACGTTAATTTCTTATTTATATAGAAGAAGATAGAGATATTTATTATGACCAACCTATTACTACACACTATGACTCTTATAAGCACTGAAAAATGGTTTTATATCAGTATTGGATTAATTGCGTTAACTGCATCCTGGATTATAGGAAAGGTATTAAAAACGAATCTTTTACGTACAAAACCCACTCAAGAATATAACAATCTTTTTCTTACTATTGCAGGAAGCTTCATAAAAATAATCTGTATTTTGTGTGGATTTCTTATTTTAATAGGAACTCTAGGAGTGAATGTTGGATCAATCATTCAAGGTTTTGCATTCTTAGGATTTGGAATAAGTTTCATTTTAAAGGATCTCATTTCAGACGTTATTGCCGGCTTTTTTATTATAACCTATAAGCCTTTTAAGATTGGACAAGAATTAACAATCAGCTTAGATGATAAATCTACCTATCGAGGTAAAGCTATTACTGTCGATATTCGCTATACCACGCTCGATAATAATCAACAAACTATTCTTATCCCAAACTCTTTTCTTTTTAAACAGCCACTCTGTCTTTCTAAGACAAATTCTTTTTAAACTTAAAGTTTCTGTTTTTTAAAACAGATCTTTAATCAGCATAAAATCGATTTAAAAATTTTCACATCTAGTAATTATCTTTCAAAAACTACTACTATTATACATAATGATGCTATGTTTTTTGAAATATAAAGGAAATTTGTATGAAAATTAAAAAAGAAATTCTTATTCCTATTTTAACTGTTTTAGCGATATTTTTTACCATTCAGGCACAAATGCCTCAATTTGGTCATTACGCAAATCCCTATCGATTTTTTACTGTCTATAGTTCTCTTTGTTTAGATAATGTTCCATTAACCATACTTCAAGATACAGAAGAAAAACTTTCAGATGAGTTTAAAAAAGCTCTACACATTAATAGAAAACAAACTGTTACTAATTTTTTTATCCAAATTATTGGAAGTATTAATGCAGAAAGTCGATCTCATCAGATAATTTCAACTCCATGGAATATTGTGTGGCATGCATGGGCTTTGGGTACAAGACAAGCACAGGTAACTATTACCGCTGGACTTCTTGGATGTAATGGAGTCTTAAAGGAACAATCTTCCATTGGTATAAATGAATTACGTGGACTTTCTGTTCATATACATGATCAATGTTATTCCCCTAATAATGGTCAATTTTTACCAGAACCCGGACGACAAATACTTACTTTTTTTCCTACAGCGCACTATCAAGAAAAAACTGCGTTTGGAATGACTTTGTTAATCAATGATAACCAAACTACTAAAAACAGCTTACAAACTGTTTTGCTCTCACTAGAAAGATTATTTTCTCCTCATAACTCTGAAATAGAAAAATTTTCTTGTATTGCAAGTATTTTACTCTTTGTTGCAGAAGGAGCTCCAGTATCTTTAGCAACTCTTAATGCTCCTATCCTTAGAGGAGGGATTCGTCCCGAATCAATAAGAATATCAGTTAATCATGAAGCAATAGATGCTTTAAATGATGCCATTCACTTTATTCAGTCCGATGAAGATCGCCTTGCTATTGCCTCTTTTGTAATCAATATGATAACTACATTCAATATTTTTCATTTAATTGAATTACAAACAAGTGAAACATTACTTACGCGAGCACATGTTATTATGGATCAAATAAACCATTCTGATCATCCCAAAAAACTGATTGCCAAACCAGAAATAAAACCAAAAACAGCTAAGGCTCACCACCATACTGCTGGGCCTTTACGAAGACAAAAGCCTGCTGAGCCTGCAGGAAAAGATATCTTAAAAAAAGATAGTCGCCGTCGCGCAGTAGCTTTTCACCAAGAACTTGATGAAGCCATTCAACTCAGTCTTGCTGAATTAGAAAGTCTAAAAAAACAACCTGATAGTACTAATGTCGACTTTGATCTTCAAGAAGACCTAGAGCTTGTAGAAGCACTGCGACAAAGCGAACTTGATCAAAGGCCAAAACCCTCTGGAGCAGCTCCTACTATGGCTCCTTCAACCCAAAAAAAATCAGTGCCAAAATCAAATGAATCAGAGAATTTTTTATCACTAGGATTATCAGAAGAACAATTTGAAAGTTTCCAAGAATATCTTATCAGTATACTAATTTCTACCCCTAACATTGATATTTATGATGAATCTTTTATGAATGATTTAGTAACTACATTACAAAAATCTGACCTTTATCAGTCAAAATTACCAAAAATATCACTAAAAAGGCGCTTGCTCTGGTTACTGGAAGAATTAAAAAAGTCTCTTGAATAAAATAATATTGCAAAACCTTAGCTTGCTCTTCTATATCTAAAATGGAATATGTTTTATTTTAAAAAAGGAGATTCATCATGAAAAACACCAAAAAATACTTACGAAGCGGAAGTATTGCGTGCATGCTACTTATAACTATAGGGCTACAAGGAGCAGGCGCACCACCTCCACCACCAGGAGGAGCCCCAACCTGGAAAGACGGAAAAATGTATGTCAACGGCAACCTGGTACAGCAACCAAAACAAGCTCCGTATAGAGCACCTGCTCAACCTGCAGAAAATCCTCAAGGTCCTGTGATGAGACCTAAGCAACCTGCGGGCGGTATCAATTTAATGAATAGCCAATCAATGATAAGAAAAATAGACAGGGCCGGACAACGTCAAGGATTAAAACCAGCAGAACGTCCATCACAAAAAGATAATCCTAACGATCCACTTAAAACAATAACTAACCTCATATCAACACAAGAAATGTTACCAATTATGGATGATATGAGTGTCCAAGAATTGAGAAAAATACTTAATAATCTTGGAGTTGCACTCGTAGCGTTAGAAAGAGAAGAAGAAGAAGATCTTGCAAAACAAATTTTCTTTTTTCTTATGAATGAAAAAACAAGACGAAAAAAAGAAGCAATACAGGCACAAGCAGCACAAGCAGCTCGAGCTGCGCGCGCACCAGCAGCTGGAGCACAACCAAGACCTCAAGTAGCCCCAAGTGGAAAAGCACCAGTTTTACGTCCTGGATATGGGAACTTTGATCCTGCAGCAGTAAGACAAGGTTTGAAAAAAACATCTGGAGCTACCGCTGCACCTGTTGATCCAAGACAACCTCATGGTGTTTCTGCTAGACCTAAAAGCCCAGGACTTAGACCTGTACCTGTTGATCCAAGACAACGTCCTCAAATGTCTCCTAAACCAAGACCAGCTGCTCCTGCACCTGCTGCTGCTGCAATTGCAAATTCAGTTCCTTTTAATTTTGCTTCACAAAAAGATGCTGATAATTTTATAAGTTATTTAGAACTTATAACTCAAGATATACGTCCAGCTGATAAAGGAAGAACTATTAACGAACTAGTAAGATCTATTCAAAATGGTGACCATGGCCGAAGAATTAACTTAGACTATGACCAAGAAACTGATGCTGCTATTTTACAATCAGAATTACTCGGCCTTCTTTCATAATCTTAAAACAAATCTAC
>CANNMA010000052.1 GCA_947505805.1 bacterium | reverse complement strand
ATCATCAAGGAATAAATAATAAAACACCAAAATCTCAATTAGCTAATGAAAAAATCCAAAATGGAGCGTTATTAAAGGAAAAAAAATAACTAAAATTTGTCCTCGAGTTAACGAACCTACACAGGGATGACATTTTGGAAATTAAACCGATTTTTTATAAAAAGAACCGTATCAGGATCTCTTGTTTGAGGTCCCAAGCCCGTAGGAGCTGGGCCGAGTTTGATCCGTCAAAAGCAATCAAACAGCATGTTTGTACCCTTGTTTCCAAAGAGGTTGGGTAAGCAACCTCTTTGGTGCTGCCCGCAGAGGGCACACCTGTGTCTTGTTCTAAAGAATAAAAAACGATTTTTTTATAAAAAAGATACCGAAGGATTAAATTGAATGTTCAATATTCTTTGATGTGTTATAAAGATGCGATTCAACGGTATTGAGTTCATTAATATAGCGTCGAATAGAGCCTTGGTAGTGCGGATGTTGTAATGCAAGACTGATAATTGCCTTGACCCAACCGGTTGGAGTTCCAATATCATAGCGAATACCTTGTACCTTATAAGCAAATACTTTTTCATTATTATGGAGCATATGGCTGATTGCATCAGTTAATTGGATTTCATCAACTGAATAGTTGCGAATATAATCAAGCGAATTAAAGATTTTATGAGAAAGTACGTATCGACCAATAATTGCAAGATTTGAAGGAGCATTTTTTTGTGATGGTTTTTCTATAACACTTCCTACCTGAAAAAGGTGAGTAGTAATTTGTTTTTTAACGGAAATGATTCCGTATGATGGTGCGCATTCAAGCGGTATTTCTTGAATGGCAATCACACTTGCTCGTTCTTGGTAAGCGATGCGCATGAGTTGTTCAAGTGCTGGTTGTTTTGAAACGATGATGTCATCGGGTAACATGACCCCAAAATATTCTTTTTGAATGCAGTGACGAGCAAGCCAAATTGCATGACCAAGACCAAGTGCTTCTTGTTGTCGAACATACGTAAATTCAGTTGTTTTAAGTATACGATCGATACATTCAACGAGTGATTCCTTATTGTGCTCTTTTAAAAATGCTTCAAGTGCTGGGTGTGCATCAAAGTGATTTTCAATTGAAGATTTATCACGACTTGTGACAATGATGTAATTTTTGATTGCTGATGCGATTCCTTCTTCAATGATCGTTTGTAGGGCGGGCTTATCAAGGAGTGGAAGCATTTCTTTTGGGATTGCTTTAGTATAGGGAAGAAAGCGGGTTCCATTTCCTGCCGCAGGGATTATCACTTTTGTTATATCTTCCATGACTCATCCTTTTTTTAGGTGTATTCATTTAAAACTGTTTTAAAAACTCTACAGTTGGAGAGTGCAGTAAGCGAATATCAGAAATTCCATATTTGAGCATTACCAAACGAGTAAGCCCAAATCCAAAAGCAAACCCTCTATATTTTTCGGGGTTTATACCACCAGCTTTTAGTACGTTAGGGTGAATGAGTCCAGCACCGACCATTTCGATCCATCGAGTGTGTTTGCAGGTAGAACAACCTGCTGTACAAAAAGGGCATGAAGCATCAATTTCAATTCCTGGTTCTACAAAAGGGAAAAAACCTGGACGGATACGTATTTTTACATTTTTATCATCAAGCAATGTTTGTAAAAAAAGCTTCATAGTTGCGATTAAGTTTGATAGTGAAACATTTTTATCGATAAACATTCCTTCAAGTTGCTGAAATTGGCAATCGTGAGAAGCATCGGTGGCTTCATTACGATAGACTCTTCCGGTAGATATCACAGCTATAGGAGGGGTATTTTTTTTCATACTATGAATTTGTACATTAGATGTTTGGGTTCGCATCAAAAGACCAGGAATTTTTAACCAAAAAGTATCTTGCATATCCCGTGCAGGATGATCAGCAGGAATATTGAGTGCTTCAAAATTATAAAATTCAGTTTCAACTTCTGGGCCATCAGCGACTTGAAAACCGAGTTGGGTAAAAAAATCGGTAATAATTTTAGTTACATGGGTATAAGGATGTAACGATCCTTCATGGGGACGTGCTGTGTAAGCAGTTACATCAAAATATTTTGAAGCTGCTTCTTTTGCTGCAAGTGTTGTGTCGATAAGTCTCTGTTTTTTAGAATCAAACAATTTTTCAATGACTGTTTTACATTCATTCATTGCAGGACCTGCAGTGCGTTTATCTTCTAATGAAAGAGCAGAAAGCAGTGGCATAAGATCGGCAACTTTTCCTTTACGGCCTAAAAATTGTACCCTTACTTGTTCTAATTGTTCGAGTGAATCGCTTTTTTCAATAGCGTTACTACTGTCTTTAAGGAGCGCTTCAATGTGAGTAAGTAAGGTTTTCATGGTACCGTATGACCTTCAATATCGGGATTTTAAGCTTTGTGTCAGACTACCAGACGTAAAAGATCTTAGCAATTCGTATGATTTATATTGACAAAAACATCTGTTTGGGTACCATGAGATCATTCTTTTGAAATTATCAAATATGCCGGGGTAGCTCAGTGGTAGAGCATTCGCCTGAAGAGCGAAGTGTCGATGGTCCGATTCCGTCTCCCGGCACCATCTTTTTTTAAATCTATTTTTTCGTTACCTTCTCTTCTTCCATCTAATGTATTATGGTTGTATTCAAAGTTTTTGAAAAAAGGGTGAGATGCAATGAAAAAGGTACTAGGAGAAAAACAAAGCGTTGCGTGGTTTAAGCTTTCTGAGTTTATTGGAAGAGGCGAAAAAGAAAGAGCTTTAGGGCTTTTTAGGCTTCTTACCCACTCGCTTACGCATCGTGCTTTTATTAAAAAATTAGAAGCAGAAATTCTGATTCAGTTTGAAGATCTTCAAGGGTTACAAACCTATGTTCAAGCGGCTCATTTTTATAAATTAGATGGTGATCTTGTACAAGCAGTTTCTATTTATGAGACCCTTGTTGAACTTGAACCAGAAAGAACCGAATATCTTGAAAAGGTGGTCACTCTTTTTACTGAACTTGGTAACGAAGAAAAACGAATTCAGTACCAAAAAATTTTGTATCAAGCGTTTTTAGCTAAAGGATGGCTTGATAAAAGTGCTATCATATTTGAATTGATTAAAAACAGTTTAGATGGTGTTGAAAAACTTGCGTATCACCAAGCTTTTGTAGTTGCAGCTTTAAAGAATCGTTATCCTCAACAAGAAGCTATTACTATTCATCTTAAAAAAGCTCTTGACGGTCATTTGCGGTTTTCTCCCGATGTAGAACTTTCAAAGTTTTTATTAACAGTTCAACAGTTGAATTCAATATGGCACAAAGATGCTGTTACCTATTTAGAACAAAACTAATTTCATTTTTTACTTATCAATATCGTCGTAGTAAGTGCATCCACAGCAACCTTGTCTTGTATCATGTTCTCCTGAAGGGCAACGGTGCTTAAAAGGAATTGGGTTATCGTCAACTTGATTGTCAGAAGCCTGATCAAATGAGGCTTGATGCATTGTGGTAATTTCTTGCGGAATGGCAGTAACAAGTTCAGCTTGCAGATCTGTAGGAAGTGTAAGAAGTAGTTGTTGCATTTCTGGAGAAAGTTTTTTGAAAGATGGAAGAGAATACAGTGACCACAAACTTTTTTTATTTTTTTTCAAACTTTCTATGAGCGTGCTTTGAGTAGGGCTATAGGTATCAAAAAGGGGTAACGGTATATAATACTTGTTTATGCTAAGGTATTTTCCATCAGGACTAAAGGCAATAGAGAAGATATCATTATCATCATTAATAAACGCTATAGTTTTAGTGTTACCATTTTTTAACTCGATAATTTTAACAGTTTTACCGAATGACCCAGTAGCAAGGTGTCTTTCATCAGGACTAAAAGTAACACATTCTACTTTTCCTGTATGTTGAATGGTATAAAGAGTTTCAAGTGTTGTCATTTCAGTAATTTTAACGGTGTTATCATGTGAGCCAATTGCAAGATATTTTCCATTAGTACTAACAGCAACACTTTGGATCATTGACGTATGTTGATTGACCGAAAAAATTTCTCCTGTTGCAATAGTAGTAACTTTAGTTATCCCATCACATGATCCAGTAGCAAGATATTTTCCATCAGAGCTAAAACTAAGAGACGTGATCCAATCAGAATGATTAATAGTTTGAACTGTTTTTCCACTCTCAATACAAGTAATTTTAGCTGTGAAGTCTCCTTTTCCAGTAGCAATCAATTTCCTATCAGGACTAAACACTAAAGATAGAACTGAGTCTCGATCATTACTAGAGCATAGGTCTTCTTCTTTTGTTGTTTTAAAAATTGTAGCTGTTGTCATATCATCTGAAATACGATATAGAGCTTTTTTATAAGAGTTGGTAGGGTGACCGATATCATCAACTCTTTCTGTGATAATTCGACAATTGGGTGCGAAAATAATTTTTTTGATTGAATCTTTAATGACACAATAAGAAGTAAGATCTTTCCAATGTATTCGCTCACAGGCGTATACTATTTCTTGAACAGATTTATCATGTAAAAATGCTTGTATGAATTCAAGATTGTTAAAAATAGGGATTAACAGTTTTTCAAGGTTTGTAAGATAGGGTTCTGTAAGAAGTAGTTGGTCAGCAATTAAAATAACTGATGCAAGCTCTTGATACGATAAACATTGAATGCTTTTTTGTAGTCCTTGCCATTGCTCTTCCAAAAGCTCTTGAGGAGTTTCAATAAAATCAACAAGAAATTGCATAACAGCTTTTGTAGCGTTCATGTGAAATTGTTGGTTTACGGAAGCTATAGAGCTCCAGCCTAATTGATTTGTTTTTGAACGAACTTTCCAGGAAGGAACTCCTTTAACAAAACAGACCAATGAATAATCTTTATCTGGTGTTGGCGTTAGTTCTAATTCTGAAAGACTACAATCATATGAATCGGCCATTCCTGCAAAAAACTGAAACATTTGCAGCGTTGATTCTTGAATAAAAATTTTGCCATCAATGCACATAATCGGTACAAGACCTTGTGCGGCTTGACCGCTTGGTTGAACGTTAGAGTGCTGCGCTGCAGAGATTGCCCCTGCGCATACTAGCGCTGCTATGAGTAAAAGATTGTTCTTCATGATTGGTTCTCCATTTTGGTTTTAGTACTATAAAACAGGTAATTTTAGCCTGTTTTTAATTGCTTAATTTGATTATTTTAATAATAACAGATAATTAAAATGTGTCAAATTGAAAAACAATTAGGCTGCTATAAGCTAGATGATAAGGGTAAAGTGGTCTATTTAAGGATTTTTGATTGTTGAGTGCAAGACGTGGGTGTGCGCTATGCGTGCAGCACTAAAGAGGTTGCATCCTTTTTCGCCATCAACCTTTCCTAAAACTATGACATCATCTTCGAGGCTTTGCCGGACAGGCCCAACCTCTTTGGAAACAAGGGTGTAAACATCCTGTTTAATCGCTTTTAACAGATCAAACTTGGTCCAGCTCCTGCTTGCCTTAAGACCTCAAACAAGAGATCCTAATACGGAATAAATACTTACGCCTCGTTTATAAAAAGCAATGATATTTTTCTATAAAAAAATCCATATCAGGCGTATAAAAACTTGTTAATTTGAAGAAAAATGTAATCCCCAAAATGTCATCACGAGGGATAGGAGATCGCGTCAGAGTGTCAAACACGCTGGACAGATCGACTGACCGTGGTGACCCAAACGTAACAAGGAAAAAACCATATTTTATGTAACTTTTTATTTTTATAAAGACTTTTACAAAGTAACGCTTGGATCACCACGGTCAGTCGAGCGCCACACATTTTTTTAAAAAAAATATGATGGTTGACTCTCCTATCCCTCGTGATGACGGAGAGAGTTTTGTCTTCGAATTAATGAACTTCTATACATAAAATAAATGAAGTTTTGTCACCACATTTGTAAACTTTTACAAACATAACGGAGAGAGTTTTATCTCTAAGTTATAATTTTTTTTATAGAAAAGTTTCCATATTAGGATCTCTTGTTTGAGGTCTTAAGCCCGTAGGAGCTGGACCGAGTTTGATCCGTCAAAAGCAATCAAACAGCATGTTTGTACCCTTGTTTCCAAAGAGGTTGGGTAAGCAACCTCTTTGGTGCTGCCCGCAGAGGGCACACCTACGTCTTGTGTTAAAAATATAATTAACTCATATATGATTTTTTCTTGTTACGTTTGGGTTACACACGCTTAATCGATCTGTCACAGCACTTCGTACTGTGCCGCGATCTCTTACAGCTGGTAATGACATTTTGGAAAGTTACGCTGCTCTTGAATTATGCAAACATGATGTAAAAATATCTTCAAGTTTGTTCTCAAATTAATGAACTTTTATAACAGTTTTTTTATAGAAAAAGTACCGTATGAGGATCTCTTGTTTGAGGTCTTAAGGCAAGCAGGAGCTGGACCGAGTTTGATCCGTCAAAGCAGTCAAGCAGAGTGCACACCTACGTTTTGTGCAAAAAATATAATTAACTCATAAAAAACTGTGTGCCATTTCGGATAAGCTTTTTTTCACTGTTTATTTCAAATTATTTTGAAAATGAGCTCGTATTTACATTTTTTTAATATTTTCTATTTGAACTATTGTCGGGGGGGGTAGATTTGTTATTGTTAGTAGTAAGAATGGGCGTAGTGCTTGTTTAAAACGTATTTTTATGGATGGTATGCCATATAAAAGGAGGATGTATGAAAAAATGTTTAATAATCTTAAGTTTACTACTCGCTGGATCAGTTCAATCAGCCGGTTTTTCTTCTACTGAATCAGGTAGTAAACCAACTTCTGATGATTTACAAAAATCAACAAAGTTATTAAGCGCTCTTTTTGATTATTTTAACAATGATCGTGATCAAAGATCTTTGGAACAATATAGCCGCCAGAAATATGGAAGCGTTACAGACGATAGTCGTGAGATGTATGAGATGGATAGGATGGATAGGCGTTTTCAAGAAGAATATAAAGATCAAGAATTAGATCCTGTTGTAATATATTTTTTAAAAATCCAACCAATAAATGTTTTATTGGCCGCTTCTCAAAATTCTGAATTTCAAAAGATTAATCCACAAAGCTCTAATCTACAAGACTGGGTAATGTTAAAAATTTTTGATCATTTAAATTTTGTTTTAAACGGAGAGACACGATTTAAAGGGCATAGAGGAAATATACGCCAACAACCTAATCCAAATCCGAACAATCCGTTGATGGAAGCTGTTATTGCATATGGTCAAGCCCAATTGAATTATGCTCAAACATTAGGGGTAACATCTTCTAATGTATTGCCCTATGCGAATGAACGGTTACTAGCTGAAAAGCAAATGCCAAGCGTGGAAACAAGATTGAGTATCCAAAAGGGTACATTACAACAATTGAATGCTGCAGAAAGTATTTTTAACAAAACACTAGTAGTTAATAAATCTTTGATTAATACTACTGTTGGAAGTGCGGATATGACTCCTTTAATGATGGCACTTCGTTACCATAGCCCTGAAATGGTTAAAGCTTTGCTTGCTGCTGGTGCAACAACAAATTGGAGCGATTATTCTGGTCCGGTAACATCTACAGAAAGTACTGGAGTGACTACTTATCTCAACAATAATAATTTTAAATCAACCAAAGATCTTTATAATGCACTTGAAAATCTTTTAACTAAGAGCTTATACGAAAATTCAACACTTAGACAAAAGCCTTATAGAGCAAGCTAATTGAAGAAATGCTAGGCTTGCTTCTAAAGTTTTTGACCAACAAATTTTTAGACCTCTGTACCATGATAAAA
>CANNMA010000051.1 GCA_947505805.1 bacterium | reverse complement strand
GATGAACTTTCTGGAATAGTGCTTGCTATTAAGCCATAACAGGTTATTGATTGTTACTTTAAAAAAGGAGGATATCATGCAAAACTACCGTGGCCGTAGGTTTTTTACGACTGTCATAGTTCTTATAGGGATACAGAGTTTTTTAGTATTAGCAGATGATTTTCAGAGCAATGATAAAAAAATTATCTATTTGATTTCTACTCCTCGTTCCCTTTCAACCGCTTTTTTGCGGATGATGCATGCTCGTGGCGATTGTATTGTTATGAACGAGCCTTCAATTCTTCCTCAATCTGTTAGGTTATGGAGAGATATGTATTTTTCGGGTTTTAAAAGATATGTTTTATGGGAGGCTGAAAATAAGCATGTTTTTGCAAAAGAGCTTGCTTATCATATAACACAGCACATTTACCAAGATATTGATTTTATAAAAAATCCGAATGTTTATTTTGTTTTTTTAATTAGAAATCCACATCATTCAGTTCTTTCTTTGTATAAAAAGCTAAAACGGTATGTAAAATCCTGTGACATATCTCTTTTTGATCAGATGAGCTATAAGGAACTCTATACTATTTTTCAGTATGTTAAGCAGTACTCGGTTCATCCTTGTTATATCGTATTAACTGAAGATCTTTATACAAATTCTGAAAAAATTATTTATGAATTATCTAAGCATTTAGATATTGATTATAAGCTTGAATCATTACATTGGGATAATTTGGGTGAAGATTTTAATGGCAAAGAGGAATGGTCTGAAAAAAAGCCTAAACAATTTGTTTATCACTGGCATAGCGATGCGATCAAAAGTACCGGTTTTAAAACTCCATCAATGTATGAAGTCAATGCGGATGGAATTCCAACATTTTCTGAGGCTGCAGACTCTGATGAACAAGCTGTTTGTAAGAATGCTTATGCTAAACAACTTCCTTACTATGAACTTTTGTTGCAAGAATATTCAAAACAACAACAGCTTATGGTGCAGTAAACGCATAGTATTGTGAATCTAGTTCACTACACAAAAGTAATAATGCCCTCAAAGACTGAGGGCATTATAGTTTACTGATCATACGTTAAGGATGATCTTGGTTTTTCTACTGTTGAACAACAACCCATCCACGGTTTGAAGGTTCTGCAGCTGTTCCAGTTGTTGTTGATGATTGATTGTTTTCATATGGATAATTTTGATTTGAATAACTTGATGAAGAACTATTTGAGTTATTGTAATTTATTAATTTGCTAGCACTAGAGTTTAAACTACCTGTACTTGCAGGTGTACCAGCACCGGTTTGAGAAGTTGTTGTTGTGGTATTTGTACTTGTTACAGTAGTTGGATTTATGGGGCAACCCTCAACTATCGTATTAAAAAGAGAATTAATGTTGGTATTTGAACTTACATTTAAGTGATCACTCAATGCTCCACCACTTGTTGTTCCGTTACTAGCAGGTTGTAGAGCGTTGTAGATTGAACATAATGCTGACTGAAGAAGTCCGTTTGTTTGCGTTGTAGTAAGCGACTGCCCTTGTTGATTTAAAATGACCGTCATTTCTATTGGATTAATCATACTTTGGTTGAAAGGAGCTGGGGTAGTATATGATGCATAAAATGGAGTAGGGCATGGAGTAGAAAAAGGTGTTGTTTGTGAGGTATTTACAACTGGTAGCTGGCCAAATGAAACAAGTATTTCAAAAAAATATTGTGCTGGATCTTGTCCATAGGGGGTCGGAATATTTGCATTGGTTGTTGTATTGGCTGAAAGGTACAGATTAACAGCAGCAAGAGTAAGGGCTCTTGAGAGTATTTGAGCTTGTGTAGTTTTGATTGTTGTTGGAAGTGTTGGATTGTTTGCTAACAGATTCATGATAGCAGCATAAAAAAGATTTTGAGTGTTGATAAATGTTGTATCAGGGGTCCAGCTGTTAGATGATCGGTATGATGAGTTTAAGGTATTAATGAGTGCTGCAAATGCTCCAGCGGAAGTTTGTCCATACGCCGTAATAGGATTCAATGCATTTTGAAAAGCAGTAGTAGCAAATTGTAAATTAACAATATCGGTGGCAAAAGGTGACTGTTTTGTTGAGCCAATGATTTGATTTGAATAAAAAACGGTTGCACTAGAAACTATAAGCATGGCTACAAATGTTATTTTTCTTTTCATATGACCTCCATTAAGGTAGTTAAAATCTCGAATGAGCTTTAGTGCCCATTTCTAATAATAAGCTTAGCAGAAGTTGTTTTTAAATATCAATAGTTCAATTTGAAAATTAAAAACAATCAATGAAGGATGGTTGTTATAGGATTTTTCCTGGTTTACAAGAATTGCTTGGCCAAATCGTAGGTGCTTACGAGAATAATGAGCCCAATAATAAGAGAAACGAGGTAACTTAACGAGGTGTTTTTAGGGAAAATATGCAAATCCATAAGTCCCCATACTCCTCGCCATAATGATACAACACCAAGTACCACGATAAAGGTACAAGGAAGTTGGGCTTGTGAAACTGAGGTTACGAATTGAAAAAAACTGATCCGAAACTGTTCTAACAATGGACCGGCTGCAGCATTCAGAGTTGAACTTGAAAGAGCGAAGTATACGAAGATTGGTATACTCATGGTTGCTTCCTTTATGGTTAGAGGTGTTTTTTTTATTCCTCAATTCGATATGGTAGCGAAGTTGTTCATTTAATCAATATAATATTTACATTTTTTTAGACAGTGAGGCAATAATTTTTTAAAAAATTTTAAAAAAGACAAGAAGCCAGGGGAGCCATTTGCAAAATAATAAGACCCTTGTATATTCCTAGTTGGATTATCTGGTAAGGGGGTTTTTTATTAGATAAAAAAGTTTTTTGTTTAATAAAAATTTTAAAGAAAAAAAAGAGACTGAAGGCAAAACCGACAGTCTCTTTTTTGTAGAAATTGGATCTTTTTTTAGATACTGAGTAATTCGATATCAAAAATAAGATCTGCGTTTGCAGGAATAGCTGCTCCAGCACCTCGGCTACCATAGCCTAATTTTGAGGGAAGGTAGACACGTACTTTTTGTCCAACTTGCATAAGAGCAACCATTTCATCCCATCCAGCAATTACAAATCCCATACCTACAGCAAATTCAAATGGCTGACCACGGTCAACAGAGCTATCAAATTTTTTGCCTGGTTGGCCATTTTCATTAAGCCAGCCGGTATAATGAACTTTTGCTTTTTTTCCTTTTTGAGCTGAAATAGCGCCGGCAGGTGCATCTTTTACGATTTCATATTCAAGTCCAGAAGCTGTTTTTATGCGTTTAGTTGTCATAGTTGACCCTTTGGTTTTTGTTTTTTCGGTTTTTTTCTTGCCGTAGCAATGGAAGGTGCAAACTCCTGATGCAAGTAGCAAGGTAATGCCGAGTGTTACTGTAGTAAGCTTTTTCATACAAAACTCCTTTTAGTATAGTACAATAATTACCCAAAAAATTTTACACCTATTTTTAAAAAAAACGATATTTTTCAAACTTATGTTTTTAAGCAATTTAAGCTTTTTCTATAATGAAGCTTGCTCTAGGCTTAAAATCTATCAAAATCACCTTGTACAAGGTTTTTTACTTATTCGTCTTTACAAAAGGGTCACTTTTGAGGATACTAGAGAAATGTTGAGTTTCGTATATCCAGATCTGGATTAAGTAGAGAGAGGTAGCCCATATGAAAAAAGATCTTCACCCAGAGCTTTTTGACGTAAACGTTCATTGTACTTGTGGTAATGAGTTTGTAACTCGTTCCACTATCAAAGCAATTCGTGCGACATTGTGTTCAGCATGTCACCCGTTTTATACAGGGCAACAAAAATTTGTAGATACCGCTGGTCGTATTGAAAAATTTGCACAACGTTATGCTGATAAAAGCGTTAAAAACAAATAGTTTTATTTCGTTTAAAGACTGATTGGATAGGCAATGGCTGATAAAAAACAGGCTATGCAGGCCCGTCATGATGAACTTGCACAGTTGCTTTCAGGAGCGACTGTTGATGTTCGTCAGCGTCATACGTTACAAAAAGAATTTTCTCAGCTTTCTAATTTTTTAGAAAAGATGCAGACAATTGAAGATGCTGATACTGAAATAGCTAAACTTTCACAAGAGAGTACTTTTTCAGTAGATCAAGAAATGACTCAGTTATATCAGCAAGAAATTGCTTTTTTGGAGCAAAAAAAGGGTGTGGTAGCTCAAGAACTTGATGACTTGATGTACCCACCTAATCCGTATGATAAAAGATCAGTCTTTCTTGAAATTCGTGCCGGTGCTGGCGGTCAAGAGGCCGCTCTATTTGCTGGTGACCTTATGAAAATGTACATGGCTTATGCTGTTGCAAAAGGCTGGCAGGCTCAGGTAACTGATGTCAGTCAGACCGATTTAGGTGGCATTAAAGACGTGGTTATCAGTATTGAAGCAGAAGGTGTATACGGCATGTTAAAGCATGAATCTGGTGTGCATCGTGTGCAACGAGTTCCTGCAACTGAAACAGCTGGGCGTGTTCATACTTCTACTGCAACGGTAGCGGTTCTTCCAGAAGTTGATGAAGTTGATGTGGAAATTTCCCCTGATCAAATTCGTATTGATGTCTATCGTGCTAGTGGTGCAGGTGGTCAGCACGTGAATACAACTGACTCTGCTGTACGAATTACCCACATTCCAACTGGAGTTGTGGTAACGTGTCAGGACGAACGATCTCAGCATAAAAATAAAGCTAAGGCGATGAAGATGTTACGTTCTCGTATCATCACAGCTCATGAAGCAAAGCAAGAAGCGCAGCTTTCTGAAGCTCGCAAGGAACTTATCGGTCGCGGTATGCGTGCTGAAAAGGTTCGAACCTACAACTACCCTCAAAATCGTATTACTGATCACCAAATTGATCTTACGTTGAAAAAACTTGATTTTATCATGACCGGTCGGCTTGATGAAATTGTTGATGCGCTTGTTCTTCATGAGCGACAAGAACGACGTAAAAAAATTCCTGTTCTGGGATAAAAAACTATTCAGAATAATCTGTTTCAGTGCTATTTATCATACATATTTCAAGTAGATGCAATTCTTTTTTTATTCTGAATATTTTACGTTTAATTTTTTTGTGTCTTGCGAGTAACACATCTAATTGTTCTTTTGTTAGAGTTGCTTTTTCAGTTCTTAAGGTATGGAAGTTTGCAGTTTGTTCTAGTTGTATTCCATTCATTTTTTCGATAAGAACATTAATTTTTTTCAAATTACTTATCGCTTGCAGTTTTTGTTTATCTTCTACAGGTATTTCATCTTCAATTTCTAGAGGAGCTTTAAGTAGCACATCGGCTTGCTCTTCTGATTTAAAAAAACAAGATAATGCAGATGTATGAGTTTTATCAGAGCAGGATAAAAAACTATTTAATAAGAGTGTTAAGAGTGCTGTTTTTTTCATAAAAAGCCCTTCGTGTGTGGTGTTTAGATAAAATCATCATCGGTTTCAGTATGAGGTGTTACGTTTTGACGTCTTATTTGAGTAAGAGCTGTTTTGAGGTTTGTGGGTACCGGAAAGGCTTCAGAAGATTTTATAGGCTCTAAAAGAGATTCTGTTTCTGGGTTATAGGGGACATTTCCTAAGAGGTCATCGACTGAAGGTTTTGAAGAGGTTTCATTTTCTGAACTGATCTGGATAGCATCAAATTCCTGAAGAAGAATTTTTTCGGTTTCTTTTGCAGGGGTAGATTCCTGTGCGCAGTTGCTCAAAGAACTACTCAATAGAAGTGTTATGATACTTGTATGTTTAAGGATGGAATAAGTTTTATGGTTCATGAGATGAGCCTTTTTAGTAACTGTTTTAAGATAACAACAGGCCTTAGGTTAGCAGCTTTTTATTTTTCGGGTCAAAGATTTTTTTGGTTTTAAAAATGATGCAGGCTTAAAATAGCTTTTTCGTTAGGAATGATTGAGCTTAAATGTTGACGGAGAGCTGTTTTTTGAAATAAAAATGTATAAAAAGCTTTACGGATCATTTTTTTGTGTTACAATAAAAAACGTGATCTGAAGCGAGTTTAGCTTAGGTTACTTAACAAAAGATAGTAATAAGCCGTGGGTAAAACCACGGCTTAATTTTTTACTCTTTTTTATCGATTTTTCCACATTAAATATCATTTTTTAAAAAACATTCACACTGCGCGTAGATCCGTTATACTCGATTGCATTGTTTTAATTTCAACTCAAAGGACTACTGTATGCAGATTGTGTCGTACTTTTTAGAATATAACCGCTATTTAAATCTTATAGGGATCGTGGTTGTGCTTGGTATAGCAGCGCTTTTTTCTCGTCATAAGCGTCATATCAATTATCGCCTTGTGGTAAGTGCCCTTTCTCTTCAGGTTGTTCTTGCATTTTGTATGTTAAAAACAGTGACTGGTAAAACGGTTATAGCATCACTAGCTCGTGGTGTTAATCATTTATATGACTATGCTGCTCAAGGGACTTCATTCGTGTTTGGTGCGCTTGCTGATCCTTCAGGTCCTTGGGGTGTTGTCTTTGCTGTTAAGGTTCTGCCGATCATTATCTTTTTTGGGGCATTTATGGCACTTCTCTTTCATTTTGGGATTATCCAAAGAGTGGTAGCAGTTCTTGGGTTTGTTGTCAGACCACTGTTAGGAACTACCGGTTCTGAAACACTATGTGCTCTTGCTAACACGTTTTTAGGACAAACAGAATCGCCTTTGTTAATTAGAAACTATTTAGAATCGATGACTAAGTCAGAACTTCTTGTTGTGATGGTCAGTGGTATGGGAACTATTAGTGGATCAATACTTGCTGTCTATGCAAGTATGGGTGTTCCTATTGCTCACTTACTTTCTTCAAGTGTTATTGCAATTCCTGCAACAATTTTGATTGCAAAGATTCTTTTACCAGAGACTGAAAAAGTTATTGCAGACAAAGTATCGGTCAATGCGCAAGAAACTAAAGGAAACGTTTTTGAGGCAGTATCTGCAGGTACATCAGATGGGTTGAGTTTAACGCTTAATGTTGGTGCAATGCTCATAGCATTTATAGCTCTTATAGCTTTGCTGAATGGTGTTCTTGAAGGAACAGCTTGCCAACTTAATAGTTGGTTTTCATTAGGATTGCCGGTTATTAATCTTGATTATATTTTTTCTTGGCTGTTTTATCCGTTTGCATTGTTGTTAGGTTTTTCTGGATCAGATGCATCAAGTGTTGCACAACTTTTAGGAACAAAGGTTGCGGTTAATGAATTTCTGGCATATCACAAAATGGTTTCTTTACAGCTTCCTGAGCGTGTTCAAACGTTAACTACCTATGCACTGTGTGGCTTTTCTAATTTTTCATCAATTGGGATTCAAGTTGGTGGTATTGGAGTGCTTGTGCCAAGTAAACGTCAATGGCTTACGGAGCTTGGTCTAACAGCTGTTCTTGGTGGATCGCTTGCAAATCTGCTTACAGCTCTTTTGGTGGGGCTTTTTATTTAAAAGTTTTTTTCAGTAGTGATTGATACAATAGTTTTAGAAGTTCATAAATTCGAGAATAAAATTTTATCCGTTATTACTGTAGATGTTCACAAATGGGGTGACAAAACTCTCTCCGTCATCCCGAGGAATACGAGATCGTGCCAGAGTGTGAAACACGCTGGACAGATCGAGTGACCGTGGGGACCCAGGCGTAACAAGAAAAAATCATAATAGATTTTTAGCACAAGACGTAGGTGTGCCCTCTGCGGGCAGCACCAAAGAGGTTGCTTACCCAACCTCTTTGGAAACAAGGGTACAAACATGCTGTTTG
>CANNMA010000050.1 GCA_947505805.1 bacterium | reverse complement strand
AATACAAGAACAAAGTAATAAAATTGAAAAAAATGAGAAATGGCTAGAATTTTTTAGGATAGATATTGCTCTGTCTGTCATGGTGTTCTCCTTGAATGGTTAGGGAGTAAATGAGACGACTCTGAGCCAAAAATATCATATTTAAAAAATCAAAAGATAGAGATGTAAAATTTTTCTGAATAAAAAAAGTATATAAATAAGCTTAATAGTATCTAAAAAGTAGTAAGAGTATTATAAAAAAGGGCCTCTATTGAGGCCCTATTAAAATCATTTAATAACATAATTCTTATTGTTTTTTTGATGCAGCATTTAATTGTTGTGAAGCTTCCTCAAGTTTTTTTGCAGCAATTGCGCGTGCTTCAGCTTGTTCACGTTCTTGGCGAAGAGCTTCATCATGAGATTGTTTTCTTGCAGCTTCTTCTTGTAACCAATTTTGAAATTCTTCTGTAGGCAATAACTTTTTTAAGATCTTTGCCATAGAAGGTTCTTGTAGTGCCCATGTTTCTGATGTGGTTGCATAATGAGCATGGCGAAATTCATAGGGTTCTTCTTGAGCTGTAGTTACTCGATAACCATGTCGTTTATCATGTTGGCTTGAAGATTTTCGTAAGAATTTGTTGATGTGCGGTGCTACTGTTTCTTTTTCAGTAACTATTTTTTTCCGTTCAGCTGCAAGACCAGCAATTGCTTCAGCTGTTTCTTGTATTTGTTGGGTTCTTTGATCGTAAAGTGCTTTTTCTTGTTCATAGTATGCGTTAGCTTGATTAAAAATAGCTTTTTTCCAAACGATTTGAGGAGTTTCTGTTGTTTTATAAAAACTTGGTAAAAGTCTCGATCCTAAAGCTGCAATTCCTCGAACAAATCCCATGGTTTTCCCAGCTGATTCAGAGTTGAGTTCCATTTGACGATAGGCAAATTCTTGAATTTCGCGATCGATTTTTGAGCGTTGTGCAAGAGCTGTAGCTGCGGCATGTTCTTGACGTTGATCTTGTAAAATCTCTTTTTGACGAGTGATTTTTTCTGCGTTTTGATAAGCATCTTTTTCAAGTTCGTTTAATGTTTTAACTGTTGTTGCAATAGCTTTTTCAAGTGATGGAAGAATTATGTTTATAAGTTCATTTTTTTCTTCACTAAGATGAAATAACATTATTTTACTTATATTTTCTGATTGTTTTTCTCCCATTACTGCTCCCATTCCTTTACTATGGGCTGTTTTAAAATCTTGGGAATCAGGTTTTTCTTTGGTTGGTTCCATAGAAATGATGTCACCAGAAATTGGATCTTTGTAATAACAAGCGCCATGGAATTTTATAGATGCTATGCTTGTTGGACAGCAGTTAATTTTGGCTAAACTAGGATTAAATTTTTCTGCATGTTTCATAAAATGATATGCTGGTTCAGGTTTAATTTCTTCTTGCTGAGAGCAAACAACTTTTAAAAGAGGATTATTGTTATAGGCAGCCAAAATGTCATCTTTTGGTAGTCCAGTCGATGTAACAAATTTTTTAATATCAGATTCATAGAGAGTTTTTGAGGATGCAAATTCTAGAGCAAGTAATTTTTTTACTTTTTCTTTAAGTGAGTGCGGAACTTCTTTTAAAAAATGTGCATCAAAATAAGCTAAACCATCTTCAGAATGCAGATTGGAATCGATTGATTTTGTTTCAGGATATTCAGCATTCATAACATAAGAAAGAGCTTTTTTAATCCCAAGAATAGTGGCTTCTTTTTCATTGAAAGATGAGACTAAGTAATCGTTTTTTGTATCAGCAGATGCAAGTTCTTGCGCTTTTTGTAAGAGTGTTATGCGAGATTGTGCAATACGACGAAGCGATGAAAGAGGTAATTGACTATAATCATGAGATTTTTTTTCTCGATAGTTTAAGGTTTTTAAAACTTCATCCGCCTTTTCAATAACAATCTTATATGCTTGATGGCCATTTTGTTCGAATTCGTAGTCATGAGGCAGGATGCCAATGTCTATGCTTGCATTGCCTTGATGAGCAGATGGTTGTTGATCAATAACGTGAGTCATTGACATTGCACTCGCATAATTTGGGTTGATACCACTTCGTACTTTACGCTTTGATGAAGCTGCATCAAGCGGTAGGCAAATTGCTACCGAAATGAGCAAGTAAATAGACAGTTTCTTCATAAAGGCTCCTTTAAATGAATTGATTAAAAAACTGGTCTATTTCTACCTATTAATGCTGAAGAAATCAAGAAAATGGAAAAATAAAGCGCTTATTTAGGATGGTTGTTGCTTGTTCCAGTCGCGTAAAAAATTGATAAGTGGCTCAACACTCTCTTTTGTTTTTGCAGATATAAGGACATTTGGTTGATATTTATTGCGTAATTTTTCTGAAAGTTGTTGCTCTTGAGGGCAATCAGCTTTGTTAAAAACATAAAGCATGTCTTTATCTACTTCTAGATCCTTTAAAATTTCAGCCACAACTTTGATGTGTTCTTCGCAATCAGGGTCTGAAACATCTATAATTTGCAAAAGAAGGTCTGCGTACTGTAATTCATCAAGTGTTGATTTAAATGCATCAATTAATTGGTGAGGAAGTTGTTGAATAAAACCAACGGTATCTGAAATCACACCTTTCTTTTTACCATCAATAAAAAGTTCTCGTGTTGTAGTATCAAGTGTTGCAAAAAGACGATTTTCTGCGAGCACATCAGCTTTTGTTAATTGATTGAGCAAGGTAGACTTGCCCGTATTAGTGTATCCAACAAGGCAGATATGGGGAATATTATTTTCAAGGCGGCGTTTACGTTGATTATCGCGGACTTTTTGCATAGCACGCAATTCTTTTTTAAGTTGATTAACTTGGGTTTCAATATGACGAGTTTCTTTTTCTTTTGCAGTTTCACCAGGACCTTTGTTGCCAACTCTTCCTGACTGTTGACTCATATGAACCCCGGCGCCTGCCATACGTGCTTTTTTATGATGAAACATTGCAATTTCAACTTGCAGCTTACCTTCTGCTGAATGAGCTGATTTTTCAAAGATTTCTAAAATGAGTCGAGTTCTATCATACACTCGAGCGTGCAGTAGCTCAGATAGATTGCGCTCTTGCATAGGAGTAAGAACATCAGAAAAAATTACTTCGCGTATTTTTTTTTCTTCACAAACTGCTCGCACTTCTTCAAGTTTTCCTTTAGTTAAAAAATAACCAGTTTCAGTTGTTCTGAGTTTGATATACATAACCTCATCATACTTAAGCCCATTTGAGCTTACTAAATGTAAAAATTCATCGTAGTACGATTGAATGTTTTTTGTTTTGTTATAAGGAGCCTGGACTGCGACTAACATAATGCGCTGACGTTGCTCTGTAGGGAAAAAAGCAGGTTTAGTCATAAGACACTCCCAATGATTGAAGGATGAATAAGGTTACGAATGACATCGGTTATAATTCAAAAAGAATGAAAATCAGTATATCGTCTGTGGCAACAGAGTACAAATTTTATCAAAAGTTTAAGCGAGAGTTGTTGATTGATGGGCCTAAGGAGAAGAAAGAATGGGCCATTCTTGCATAAAATGGACCATCAGATATACTGAAACGTCTTATAGAGTAGATTTTAAACAAAATGAGTTTTTAGAAGGAATTGTGCATGTCGGTAAGAATACGACTTTCTCGGATAGGCAAGAAAAAGGCCCCCTTTTTCAGAATAGTTGCCATTGATCAACGCAATAAGCGTGATGGAGAATACTTGGAAAATCTTGGTACTTATAATCCATTGACTGGTGAATTGATTCAATTTCATGTTGAACGTCTTCAGGCATGGTTAGATCGTGGTGCTATTCCAAGTGACACCGTTGTAAAATTGCAAAAACAATTTGCAAAAGCTGCAAAAGCTCCAGTTGCTCCTGTCAAAAAAGAAGCAGCTAAAAAAGTTACTAAGAAAGTAGTTGCTGCAGAAACTCCTGTTGCAGAACAAGCTTCAGTTACTACTCAAGAGTAAGACCTACATGAATATCTCGATTGCGACTGTATTTCCTGATCTGTATCGAGATTTTTTAAATACGAGTCTTATAAAGCGTTTACAAGAAAAAGAGATAGCATCTTATGATGTAGTCTCTTTTTCGTCTTTTTGTAATCCCAAAGAACGTATTGATGCTCCTGCTGTTGGTCATGGAGCTGGCATGGTCATACGCCCTGAAGTTGTTGAGCGTCTTGTAGATGCTCAAGATAAAAAATGGGGTAAAAGTTATAAAATATTTTTGACTCCTCAAGGTAAAAAACTTGATCAGACTCTTTCTGAACAACTTGCAAAAATTTTTCAAGAACAAAAGCATGTGATGCTGCTTGCAGGAAGATATGAAGGTATTGACCAAAGAGCTCATGAAGAATACGCGGATCTCGAAGTTTCCATAGGTGATTATGTTTTAATGGGTGGCGATTTAGCTGCGATGGTACTTCTTGAAGCGGTTATGCGTTATGTTCCTGGGGTTGTTGGTAAGGATGATTCTGTTGCAATGGATTCATTTTCAGGGACGTTTGTTGATTTTCCAACGTATGCAACTCCTGCTAAGGACTGGAGAGGGCATTCAGTTCCTGAAATTTTAACATCAGGCAATCATGCTGCTCTTAAAAACCACAGAAATGATAAAGCTGCACAGCGTTCTGTGAGGGGTCATTTTGGATGGGTTAAAAATCATTGTAGAACGAAGGAAGATAAATCTTTGGTCTCAAAGCATATGCCCCATCATTATCTTGTTTTAATGCATGATAATGTTCTGGTTCAAGATGGTAAGATTGGAACTTCTTCGGTAACTACCCTTGATATTCATGACATTGCACGCTCTTGTTGTACGTATGGAGTTAAAAATTATTTCTTGGTTACTCCTTTGGTGGATCAGCATAAAATTGTAGAAACGATGCTTAATTTTTGGCATGGGGCAGGAATAGATTATAATCGCGGCCGAGCTCAAGCTGTTGATTTAGTTCAGCTTTCTCAGTCACTTGACCAGGTTATTGCGGATATTGAAAAAAAAGAGGGTAAAAAGCCTCTTTTAGTTGCTACTTCTGCAAAACAGCAGGGAGACGCATCTCAAAGAATTACTTTTTTTGACCAAGATAAAGTATGGGTTCATGATAGACCGGTTCTTTTAATTTTTGGAACAGCAAAAGGATTGAGCGATGAGCTTATCAATAGGTGCGATTTTCTTTTACTTCCCATTGATGGGTTTACTGAATTTAACCATCTTTCGGTCAGATCAGCAGCTGCTATTATTCTTGATCGCTGGATGGGGATTAATCTTACTGAGGTGGACTAGGCAGAGCTAAGTAAATGGGTTATACTAAAAACTTTAAGAATTTAATAGATCTACAAATCTTAATACACTCGATACAAAATAAGGGCTAAATCATGAAAGCAAAAGGACTAACGAGAGAAACTATTCTCGACCTTGCAGTAGTCGACAGGAACTTTCCTGCATTTGAAGTGGGCGATGCAATTGCTGTTTCCCAATGGATTAAAGAAGGTAACAAAAGCCGTACACAGGTTTTTGAAGGTGACGTTATTGCTATGCATAAAAATGGTATTTCAAGTACATTTCTTGTGCGTAAAATAGGTTCAGACAATGTTGCTATTGAACGTATTTATCCTATGTATTCACCTCTTATAGATAGTATTAAGTTGGTTCACAAAGGTGATGTTCGTCGCGCAAAACTATTTTATATGCGTGATAGAATTGGTAAAAAAGCTCGTGTTAAAGAACGTGTTTTTACCAAACAAGAAAAAGAAGCTGCAAGGCAAAAAGCTTCTGATCTAGCAGCAGCGAAAGCTAAAGCACAGTAAGCTGATTAGTATAAAATTACATGATCCCGCTTGTCTAAAGCATTATTTTTTAGGTTGGTTTTTATAATTGATCTAAAAAGTCTGTAAAGTCAGCGGGATTTTTTTTTGGAAATAGTATGAAATTAATCATAACGTTAATCAGTTGCTTAATGTTTTTTGCTGGATGTGGAAAAAAGCAAAAGAATTATTCTGAAAATAAAAAAAAGCCACTTATTGCAAAATCATTTATTCAGTCTCAGCAAAGAAAACCTCAGTTATCTGAAATGGTGATTCGTAAAAAGAGTGGAAAAAAAAATGAGCAGAAAGCTTTTTTTAATGAAAAATCTAAAGAAAAAATTCAACAAATAGAAGCTCGTTTAAGTGATGTGCCAGTACCTCTTTTAGCAAAGTTACTTTCTGTTTCTGATGATCAAAAAGGGTGTTACTGTTTATTTTATGAGATTACTATGGAGTTTTCAGAATTGATCTCTTTTTATACATCAGAAATGACTAGTATGGGTTGGAAAGAGGGCGTTATATTTTTAAATGAAGAATATCTAGCATCTTTTAAAAAGGATCATCATTCTTGCGTTCTGTTATTACGGCCTGGATTAGTAAGGTGGGGAAAGAAGAAGCCTGCCACAATTCGTCTGTATATTCAGTTGTAGTGCTTGCTATTAAATCATGAGATTTTTCTGTAGGGGCATTCCAGACAAGTCCAGTAAATCCTTCTACTGCTAGAGCTCCCCGAAGAAAGATCGTATATCCTAAATCAGTGAATCCAAATTTTCTATAAAATTTTTCTGCGCCAATGTTGCTGTTTTGAACTGATAATTCAATTTTTTGTATCTTCCAATGTGCAATGAATTCCTCAAGGAGCTTTCGACCAATTCCTTTTCCTTGTTCTGTAGGGAGTATTGAAAGCAGATGAATATAAGCTGAATGCTTGTTTCTGAAAATGGCAAGCATGAGCCCGATAAGTACTCCATCGTGTAAAGCACGAATAATTCTAGTGTTGGATTGATAGGGTTTTAAGGCTTCTATCCTTCGGCTAAAACTCTTTTTTAGTTCATCTTTTGAATAATGGTTATCAGTTCTTGCAAAAAATGATTCTACAAATACGTGCTGTTCCTCTTTAAATTGGTTATCAGAAAAAGATGAGTCTTGGATGAGAAAGGTGATTTCTGAACTGAAAAGAGTGGTTATGTAGAGCAATAGAGAAAGAACGATTTTTTTTGTTTCATAAGAACCTTTTTTATGTTCAATTGATGTGTAAAAAGAATAATAAATGTGTAGTATAGTAGATTAATTATTCTTTTTAAATAGAAATGGAGCCGAATCGTAATTCAGCTCCATGTCAGTTCTAGTGTCTAAAGAAGCCATGATCCATCGTCAAGATGCCAAGGTTTGTGGCACGGTTTCTTTTTCGCGAGTCAATTATCGTTGCTATTTAACCAATTATCATCATTCATATCGCCTTCTCTATGATTGCTTGCTTCTTTTGGAGCATCAGGTGCTTTTTTATGTTTTGCAGGAATATCACCAGATCGTTTAAATTCATCACGAGATTCTTTAAGCTTATTTATTTCGTTATTTAAAAAATTAATTTGATCATTGGTAGCTTGTTGCTCTTGTTCTGCTTGGTGTTGTTGTATTTGATTAAGTTTATTTTGAATATCGTTTAACTTGTCATTATAAGCGCTTTCGTTACTTACTGTTGTGTATAATGAGTTACCATACAGAGCAGGATAGAATCCTAACCATGGAAACGTTAAACCCCAACCAAAACCAGGGTAGAAACCACCCCAACCCCAGCCGCCACCCCAACCCCAGCCGCCGCCCCAACCATAACCATGGTTCCAGCCATGACCACCATGACCATCGTGACCACCATGACCACCATGACCACCATGACCATCGTGACCACCATGACCACCATGACCACCATGACCATCGTGACCACCATGACCACCATGACCACCATG
>CANNMA010000049.1 GCA_947505805.1 bacterium | reverse complement strand
ATTTTTCATGTTTTTTTGCCTTAATAAGATCATATTCTGCAAACATATCGACCATTCGGGCGATAATATTCTTTTCAGTTCGAGAATTTGATTTATGCTTTTTTTCGTTTGTAAGTAACATAAGAATCCCTTCTGGTTAAGATAAATATCTTACCAAAATTTGTCCTCGAGTTAATGAACTTCTACAGTAATGACATAAAAAATAAGCTGCTTTCATTAATCAAAATGTCTCTTTTACAACCATAGTAACTCACTCTCTAAACTTTTATTTTTGGACAAGCTCTTATAAAAAATTATTGTTTTTTAGAAGTCCCTTTTCGTATCATGAATCTTATTTCGTAAATTATAGAAAAAAAAGGGGTAGCACTATGAACCTTCGATTACAGATACACACACTTATCATGAGTCTTTTTTTAGTTGGACTGGGATCCATTTGTTTGGTTATAAATGGAGCAGAAGTAGGTGATGTTGTTGCTGATCTTGACCGTGTTGTAGCAGAAGATCTTGGTTCTGTAGAAGGCAGAGTCGGTGAAGATGTTGCTGCGGATGCAAGCAGAATTAAAGAACAAATTGATAATACAATTAATGGTTTACAAAAAGCTGTTGAAGATGATTTAGGTTCTTTAGAAGGAACTGATTTAGAACGAGGTTTTACCCCTAAAGAAAAAATCGACATGTTTAAAGAAGTTAAATTAGCCAATTGTATAGAAGATGGAGTATTTAAAATAGAAAAATTTACTGCTCAATTTCAGAAAGTTGTTGAGCAAAAAATGTTAGCCAAACTCACGAAAGTAATTGGAAAAAGCCAAGCTGAAGAAGTAATGAGTGATATTGAAAAAGTAACTAGTGAAGTTCGACCAACAGGTGAACCGGGAGAAATTTCTCCTGAAAGAGCAAATGCAGTCAAAGCTGGAAATGAAGTGGCTGCTAATCCTGAGGTGCAAAAAGGTGCTAAAAATAGTCTTACAAGTGCTAGCAATGTTTCTAGGCCAAAAGTTGATCCTTTGGAGGAAAAAATAACAAATTCAAAGTATGTTAATGCACTTACTGATCAAAAAAAATTAGTCGACGGCCAGATTGAAGATTTGCAAAATCAAGAAGCTAACATAATTAAGGCGAGGGAAGATAAAATAAAAGCTCTCGAAAAAGACGGTTCTAAAAGTAAATTGAAAAAGGATGCTGAAAACGCTCAAAAAAAATTAGCTGAAGCACAAAAAGAAGAAGAAGCTGTTGAAGCAAAAGTTAAAACACAGCAAGCTAAAGTAGATGAACAAAAAGCTAACCTTGAAAACCAAAAAGCTGACCTTGAAAAAATAAAACCTGACGGAGGAGAAGCACGTACTCCTCTATCAGAAGAAACCCAAGCTGCGATAACAGATTTAGAAGCACAAATTGAAAAAACAGAAAAAGATTTAGCATCTATGGAAAAAAAATTAGAAAATGCACAAACAAAATTAGAGAAGAAAATAACAGCTAGACAAGCAGCAGAAAAAGACTTTGACGCTAAAAAAGCGAAATTAGATAAATTTCAAAAAGATGAAGAAGATCTTGAAGGAAAAAGTGCAGCAGAATTAGCAGATATTCAAAATCAAATTAAAGCAAAAGAGGCTGAATCAGAAAGTTTAATGACAAAAATCAAAAAACATGAAACTCCTCTACAAGCAGTAAGCAGATATCTTAGAGAGATGCGTGAACAAGGAGTAGGAAAAACGTTATGGCATGGTTTAAAAAATATTGCTCATAAAATTGAGAGTCTTTTTCATATGATCCTTCAAGGAATTTTGTTTGGTGTTCCAAGTATGATTTATCAATCAATGATGCAAAAAGCTCAAGCACTAGCATTACTTGAAGGAATTGAAGCTCCATTTGAAGTAGGTGCTGGATTTATGATTCAAATTCCGCCAGGAGTTCTTGATACAAACAATCCATCAAATGGGCCTTTTATTTATGTAGCTTTAAGTCCAGATGGTTCTATGCCTGCTTTAGAAAATGCTAGTTATTACGTAATGTTTGTAAATGGTCAATCATGGGCTCCTACCTATTTTGGGGGACAGGGTGGATCAATTAATTTAGTCAGCTTAAATACCGGTCTTGTGTTTTCTAGTCTTGGTGTTCCTTTTATGCCTGGACAACCTTCAACTGCCTATTTATCTTCTCCTTTAAACCCAACTAGCGCGCAAGCACTCCCTACAAGTCTTGGTCAACAACAGACAGCATCTATAGATCAGTATCTGCAAACAGCTTTTAGTTCAGTTGGTACTAGTCGATCAAGTGTTGTTTCAAAACAAGAGCCTAATGATTTTGATTTTGTTAGCATTATGAAGTTAAGTCATAATACGGTTGGTCCTAATCCAGTACTTGCCAAATTATTTCAGAATGTTTATCCCTATAATGCGCCATTACTGACTCCAACATTAAATTATTATAGAAATGGTCTTACTGATGTTACTGGCTTTTTACCTGCTCAAAAAAATAACAGTACTCCTGCAATAACTGTCAAACAAATGAAGGGTACTGGTGATTTGAACAAATTACTTGGCAATCCAGCATCACCCGATAATGTTGATGCATCATTTAAAGCTTATGCCAATTTAGGTACCCCATTGCAGAGTTTGTATCAAGCACAGAGTGCTTTAGCAACTGCTCTTACAAATCAAGATGCTATCCCA
The DNA here is from genome assembly GCA_947505805.1 of bacterium. Classification (GTDB taxonomy): domain Bacteria; phylum Babelota; class Babeliae; order Babelales; family CAIQNR01; genus CANNBR01. The sequence goes on along the minus strand of CANNMA010000049.1, from coordinate 5,106 downwards.
GCTTCTATAGCTGAATCTTTTACTGCATTGCAGCAGCAACAAGATGCACTCAATACAGCTTTGGCATCACCTAATACTGGAATTCAACAAGGTGCAGTTTCTGGATTACACCCAACAGTTCTTAGTGATGTGAATGGGGCTAATATTTATCTGTATGAAGCAACAGGAACACAGATTGCACAGTTTTTAGAAAAGTATATGCCAAGTAAAACATTAACGCCTGCAAAAGATTATGTGGTGTTTACTGATAGCAATGGAAATATTCAGCCACTTTTTTTACCTGAATTTATTCCGTCAAAAGGGTGTATTGATATTGATAACACAAAAATGAACTCACAAATTACGCATATGAGTAGTTTGGTTACTGGACTTACGTATGTGTATAGTGGTTCTCCTGAAAACCCGGGAGCATTACTTCCGGATACTTCTTGGGCGGCAAACGTAGCAAGTCAAATTTTTACCGCGATAAGTTCTATTATGTCGACTGACCCTGATCTTTCATCACAAGTTTCTAAGGGTGTAGTGACCGAGTATAACCTTATTAATCAAATTATTTCTCTTGCAAGCTATGCAACAAATTTGCTTTATAAAGGTCCACTTACAAAAAATGGATGTCTTTTTTCTGAAGTAGACTGGGATGATGGTAATTTTACCAATGATGCAGCTCCAGTTTCTATTTCAACACCTCAATTTATGAATTTAAAAGACGGAACCGCTACCGCTACAGCGCAAGCCGCTGCAGCTGCAGCGCAAGTAGCAAATGCAAATATCACATCTGATTTGAATGGGCAAGATACTGGAGCGTTAACAGTTACACCAACTTCTTTTGGTAATCTTGTTTCAAATCCAGCATGGAAAAGTTCAAATGGTGGAGTGTATGTCTATAAAGTTTCAAGTCAGGCTTTAACAGCTGATGGAAATTATAAAGGAGCATTGGGAACTACGCCGGATGGTATTGAAATTTATGATTATGTTGTACCTCTTTCAGTGAGTGCAAGTAATTCAGGCTATTATCAAATTATGCCACTCGGGATTTCTGAAGTTTTAACTGGTGTAGGTGCAACGCAAGAAGTTCAATTTATGGTTAGTTTAGTAACAGGAAAATGTTTCGATAGCATGTATAAGCCTCTTGGAAATCCACCATGGCACATGAATAATGTGGTTATGAGAGATAATGATTTTTATCCAATTCAAGCTTCCGCTAGTTATTCAGGATATACACAACCGTGGATTACGTATGTTCCTGATCCAAGTAATCCTGGAAAAACTATGCAAAAAATTATTCAGGTTCAGTCGGTCCCTTCACTTTCTTTAGCAACAGCATATATGCCGACTTTCTGTAATCCCTATAACGTTGATTTACTTTCATCGTTGCAGGCAGCTTCTTCATCTCAGGGTTCTTCTAGTGGGTCAACTTCTCCTTACGCGCAAGCATTAGCGGCTTATACAACTGCACAAACTCAGTATACCAATGCTCAAACAGTACTTTCTCAAACATTATCCATTGTAACTCTTGATGTTGAAACAGAAAGTTATGCTGATATTGGTACAACCCTTAAAAAGATTTATGCAGATAAGAGTTCAGTTGCAAACAGGATCAGTCTTATCAAAGGTATTCAAAAAGCAAAAAAATCTACACTTTCAGTTGATCTGAATAATGCTATTGAAGCACTGATAATGGACTTAAAGCTTCAGGATATCTTTCCACAAGGAGGGGCAGAAGTTACTGCAAAAACAGCTTTAGATTTTTCTAAAAAAGTGACATCGTTGAAAACAAAATATGCTTCTGTTTTGACTAAAACCCAAACAAAACATATTGATGCTCTTTTGCTTGCACTTACATCTGCTTCAAAATCAATGGGAAAAACTACTGGTGTAAAGGATGCTTTAGATCTGGTTGAAGCTGATGGAACAACGGCGATATTTGAAACTTTTAAAGATAATAAGGGTGAACTTGTTAAATGCTGGAAAGACTTGCAGGAACTGGCGAGTAAAGAAAGTCCTCGAATAGTTGCTGTTCAAATGAAGCAAGCGAAAAAAACTGGCAGTGCTTTTAGTATAAAATCTGCAGGGGAAGCAGTTTTTGGATCAAAAAAGATTGCAGAATATTTGAAATATTTTAAAGATAATCTTACAAAATCAAAAGATAGTGATGTAATGGCATGGATTGCGGCTCGAGTTTCTTTTGATGCAGCTGTTATTATCTTAACAAATGCGACTAATAATGCTCAGCAACAAGCACTTAAAGCGCTTTCTAATTCTTCAATCTCAGGACTTTTTGCATTGCCAACAGATCAGCAGCTACAAATTCCACCTATGTATTGGATGCATTACAATAAATTTGTTTGGTCAAATGTTGCAAGTAGTAATGGAACAGGTACTTCAATTTCCTTTACTCCGGCCAATACTAGTAATGGATTAACCGCAACACTTAATTGGGTTGACCCGACTTCTTTTGGTTCAAGTAGTCCCTTTATGGATAGCAATCAAAATCTAGTTTCATTTGGTAGTAGTTTGCCTTTAGGATTTATTAACGAAGTTATAACCATGTACAACGCATGGCAAACGTATCAAGATGTTAATAGTACTGTTGCTCAAGTAATGCAAGCTGGACCGTTTAATTTTAGTTCTGCTTCATTTAATAATGTGTATGTAACGATGCCAGCCATACTTGCCCAGGGTACTCAATTTAGTGAACTTAATTCAGGAAATTTCTTTTATAATCTTACGCCAGCCTTTACTCAATCAGAGCTGTTTGTTCTTGGTGATCTTGATCCTGAAGCTTATTCGGCAATTACTAATGCATTGATAGCTGCTTCACTGCCAACTGATACGTATACTGATTTTTCAACTCAGTTAGCAGCTACCATTTCAAAAGCTCTTGGAAGTTCATTAACACTTGAACAGTGCGATACGAATCACCATGTAGGTAAATCATTTCTTGAAATGGAATATCCTATTGCGATTGATATTTCAACAGGTAATGTGTGGATGTCGGTTCCTTCAAATGTTGCACTAGCTTGTGCTACTCTTCAAACTAGTGCTGGACAGCTTGCTCAAACGATGTGTTCTATTGTGTGTATAGGAAAAGTTGATCCTCAAAAAGCATTAACCAGAGCTTTAGAAAATCAATTTTCAGAAAGTGTTGGATCAAATGATTTGGCAACTTTAATGAATAAATTGCTAACCATTAATCCAACATTGTTTTCAATGGTTTCTAATTGTCAGGCGCTTGCAGTAGAACAAGCGCAGGCAGAAGTGTATCCATTTTACTTTGCAGGTCGAGCTTTGCGTCTTTCAGGGACTCAGCAAACAGTGGGTGATAGTTATGTGTATGCTGTAGTGCCAACAGATACGACTCCATTTTTAGAAGCAACTGATTTTTGGATTGTGGTTTCAGGTGAAAATAATACATATGCTGGTCAATTAACAGCTGCTACAACAACTATGATGAGTTTAGTTACTGGACAACTATTTTCAACAGGCACTACTATTTCGTCTGGTGCTTCAACGTCTTCGATGAGTGGAGGATTAGTCGAATATTCTCCTAAAGATGTGCTTGCGTTGTACATGCAGTCATTACAGATTTCAACTACGCTTTCACGTCGAATAGATAGTTTGAATGGTGCTGCCAATGAGGTTTATTTAAAAAATCAACTTTCTAATAGTTTTGTAAATGGGATTAATGCCTATCCACTTCCAGCAGCGCTTGCAACAGCACAACCTATGAGTACTACCGCATTACATCAGAATCTTTGTTTTCTTGATGGGAAATATTATTTGGTTATTCCAGGTTCTGGTTCTACACCAACGTCTTATTATGATTTTAATGCAGAACAATCAACGTATTTAAACGGCGCTTCTGTTCCTGTAAAAGAAAATGTTCAGCAAGGAGTCTATTATACAGCAATTCAACCTAACGTTCCTTTAACTTCTCAAGAAACTGCATTTTTAGCGATGAGTTCAAATCCACTCCAAGCTATTCCTGCATCAGTGCTCACTGGTGCTACGAGGCAAGCAATGCTTACAAAATTTGGTATTTCTGTGGATGATGATGGAAATGAATCTTTAGCTATGCCTGTTAATACTCCATCCTTGCCTATGACCGCTACAGATAGAGCTCTTACTCCGGGACAAAATGGGGATCATATGCTCTGCTTGTCAGGTTCCAACGTAAAAGATAAGTGGGTGCCTAACTACTTTACTTCTTCTGTTCAGTCTTCTTATCAAAACTATTATTATTTGAATAAAGCTTCGCAAATGTATCTTGCCCGCTGCGTACTTTCTGAATCATTAAATGAGGCAACCAGTAGTGGTTCAGCATCTACAAGTAGTACTTATAAAAAACAATCAGTTGCGATTCAAAAAGACTACTATGTCGATCTTATGTCTGGTCAGCGATATGATACATCCGGTAATCCATATCTTTCAGAAGTTAGTGTTGCCTATGGAATTACATCAACACTCGGAGCTTCAAATACAACTGCAACAAATAGTCAACTTGATTTCTCAAATCCGCTTTTTGTGTGGGGTGAGCTTGATGTTACAGGTGAAGGGCTTAATGTAACAGTTATGTTCCAAGATACAAATGTGAATGATGGAACTAATTATGGTTATAATCTCTATCAGGTTCCTGCAGGTAGTACTGCTAATACAACTTTTACTTTGTATAGCACGGTGGGAACTAATGGAACAGTAACTCAATATTCCTGTAATACTGCTGGAAATGTACAAACTGCAATCATGAATAATGATGGCACGTATGGTACTCCAGCTGAACTTTCACCAGTAACAACAAATTTAACGCAGGCAGTTCTTAATGCGATGACAACTAGTTATCTTATTGGAAAAGAATACACGTTATTTCAAGGTGGTAATTCTGGAAATTATCAGATTACTGTTAGTGAAACGATGCTTATTCCTAAACAGTATGCAGTAACATGCTTTGGTCAGGATGCGCAATTGAATCCACTTGATACAACATATTATTTTCAAGCTGCTCAGCCTGCTGCTACTCCTGCTAATGCAACCTTGCTGAATTATAACAATCCTCCTCTGGATACTGGTTTACAGCAGCAGTTAGTACAAGCAAAACCATTTGTGGCA
>CANNMA010000048.1 GCA_947505805.1 bacterium | reverse complement strand
CTAAAATACGTTCTGGTATTCTGTTCATCAGCGTCCTTTTTTTATGGTTTTTAGTTTTATCAAAATCAAAACTACTCTAAAAAAGGACGCTTGTTTATTTACAAATTAATTTTCGTATAAGCTCTTAGATTATTGTGGTAAATGATCAGTCGTTTTCACTTTCATCGTCACTATCATTACCAACAGCTTGACGTCTTATATTAGCAAGTACTTGTGCTTGAGTAAGCCTTCCATTCTGAGTAAAATTATTAATACCAGATGATTGAGCAGTAGATGGATTAGCTATGCCACCCTGACCAGTTCTTGCTAAATAAGCAGCCCGCTTAGCATTAAACTTTATTTCATCATCCGTAATAGTACGTGGCTGATTAGGTACGTAAACAACTGCCGGCCTATCAGTATTATCAGTACCAGTAGAACCACCTGTATTATCAGCCCAATCATCAGCAGCAGCAGCTTGACCTTCAGCAAGAGCTCTTACATTTGCGTCTAACAATTGATCCGTATCAGTCCAGTGTGGATTATAAACAGGAAGCGTTCCTGCGTTCCCCAAAGTTCTACCTGGGCGACGGTTCAATGGAGCTCCTGATTGCGGATTGACATAACCCGGTCTAAGGTGAGCAGGCTTGAAAAGTACAGGAGGTTTAGCACCGCGAGGATTTACTGAAGAGTCGGTTGATATCGTATCATCATCTGACGAATCAGATAAATCTAAATCTACTGATGGCCTTCGTGATGAATCGGTCGATGTTGTATCATCACCATCATCCGAGTCATCATCATCCCAATCAATACCTGCATCATCATCAATGCGCGTTTTCATTGCTTCAATAGTTCTTTGAAGAGCTTGATAAACCTCTAGTGTATTATCAACTGGAGTTGTTAACAATGTGATATCATCAGCAGAAACAGCGCCTGGAGTAAGCCTGTTTAATGTATGTATTAGTTGTTGAGCAGTAACCTCTCCTGAATTTAAAACAACTCTTAATTCGTCAGAAGCAATAGGGGACACTTCTATACCATCACCCCCATGTTCTAATGCTGTTACCTGAGCACCATTAGATGCAAATATTGCAATTTTTTTAAGAGCATTCGTTATAGCAGCATTAAGTACAAGAGTATCAGAGATTCCACCCGGCACATTTACAAATGAATGATTAATAGAGGTAATTCTATCTGATCCATCCTCCATTGGATTATTGTGGTTAATACCGTTAATCAAATTATTTAATGACGTTAGTACTAAAAATAATAATTGATTGACTGCTCGTGCTGCTTTTCCAACCTCGTACGCTTCATCGTCTTCATTACCAGAGACATTCGGAAGAAAAGTAGCAAAACGTGGAAGAGCTAAATCATCATTAATATGTGCAAAATTTGCAAGGCCTCTTCCTGGCTCTTCTCGAGATGACAATTCATTAATATAATTGGCTAACAATAAAGCACGTTCGCGTGAAGCTGGTGTTCTCAAATCATCTGAAAATGACTCCTCACTCAATGAAGAACTCACTGATGAACGCAATGATGATAAATCAGGATCTACGTCAGAAAAAGGACTTGGCGGGCTGGTACGATCTGTATAAGGTGTACCAGGATCAGTACATTGATCATACAGAAAATCTAAAAGAGTATTTGTTTTTTCTGAAAGTTTAGCGTTCCGTGGTTCACGAAATGGAGGTAGAGACTCATCTTCAGCAATTTTGGTTATCATAGCATTCAGAATATCATCAGTTCTTATGATTTCTCGTTCCATTGCTTGCGCAAACAGTCTTCCTGTTGAAAGAACACTATTATAAGTTCCATTGGCATAATTCGTAACAATCAATGGCTGTATTCCTATTTTTTTGCCAGCAAGACGCGATTGTATAAGATTACTTACATCATTTAAAGTAGCATTCATATCAGTCGGGATTGCAAACATTCTTCTGATCGCATCTACCACATCATCTTGATCAAGACCATTATTAATAACTGGTGGAACAGGTCTTGGACCAACTGGAACACGCGGAGGCACTGGCAGTATGCGGCGGGTTGCAGCAGTAGACACAAGATTCCAAGCGTTTTGATATGCTGGTGCAACAGTTGGAAGAACTCTATTAATCAGATCAGCGTTTCCAACTTCATGAATTGCTTCTAAAAATGTAATGGCATTCTGAACACGTTGATTGACATTACCAACTGGAGTTGCATTGAATGTAGCCAATTCAGTGTTTAAAGTATTCACGTTATTGAACAAATTGGTATTGTTAGGATCATTCAATTGTGGAATGCAGACGCCAAATGTGTTATATATTTTCTGATCATAAACTGCAGGACTTGCACCTGAAGCATTTTGTACAAGCTGATTAAAAGCAGCAAGAGTGGGCCCTGCATTAAGTGCTTGACCTATAGCAGTTATCGCTTCAATGGATACTCCCTGGGCTACACACCCAAGGAGTATTAGTATTTTTTTCATAGTTTTCATATTCTAACTCTCTTTTTTTTTAGAATGCTATTTGGAATTGCATTGAAACCATCCAACGATTTAACACTACATTTTGGGTAGCAAATTCATATGATGCGCCAAGTTGAAAATATTGTGGGTGAAGTACTTTACGGTAGTACCCAAGGTTTGCATACACAGTATGGGAACGAGCTGCAGGGTGAGCGGCAGATTCTAGATCAAGATCGGAGTTGTACACATAAGCAGTTCCAGGATATATAACCTGGGCATTTCCAAGTTGAACTGCTACATTAGGAAGAACACTTACATTACGCAATGATTCAGTAGCGCCTGGTAAGTTATTATTGCTTGGAGCACTTGCAACACCGTCTGTACTATACAATGGTAATGCAGCAATTTGAGGTCCAATTTGCCATTCATTTTTTAATGATACTTTTTCAGCTTGACGAACCGTTGTGTTTAAACCAAAAGTTCCTGTCCATTTTTCACCTTGGCATGATCCAAAGAAATTGAAGTTACCAAGATACCCAGGAGTTACTTTTACATCTTGAGTAAAGTAGTTAACACCCCATGTTCTATACTGTGGAGTAATGTTTGCAGAAGCTTCAGCTATACGAGCAGACTCATTTGCAAATACCTGTAAATAACGGCTCCATGGTCTATTGTATAAATCAAATGAACGTTTTTGTGTGTTACTGCAAAGATAATTTGCTTCCATAGTCCAACCAAGCCATACGCTTGCTTTAGGGTTTTCTTGTAAACGAACTTGTCCGTAAGCACCTGCTTGAATACCGGCATGACCACCATTACCAGCAATGGCTTCAAACATGTAAACACCTTTTGCTTTGTTACCGGTAGGGAAAATTACACCACCGTAGACAGACATATATTCATCAGTTCTGTCGATAATGTCATACCCAATTTTAAGGGTTAAATCAGCAATACGAGTAACTTTTTGAACCCCATCAATTCTTCCATAAAGCATTCCATATTGTTTGAAAGCTTGGATCATGGTTGCAACAGGAACTGAATTATCACCTGTAATTGGATTGATTAAACCATTTGCATTTGCTTGTTGTTGAGCTGGGTTATAAGTGTAGGTTTCTGTCAAATCGAGATTGTTTCTGACGTGAACAACCGGTAGTTCAACCGTTGCCCACCAACGTTGATTTAAAGGAACTCGCACACTGACAGAAGCGCCTGTAACAGTTTGTTGTGGGTTCATAGTAATAGTACTTGTTTGACATCCTGTTACTGTTTGAATGTTCCAATCTGAAGCAATAAGATCTTGCCCTGTTCCTGTTGCTAAATTTGGCCCAGAACCTTGTTCAACTGGATTTTCATTCATGACCAAGTTTGCTTTGCCATCGAATAAAAAGTAATCACGAAGCGCAGTATTGTTAACCGATTTACCACCAAATACTGCCAACTGTACCGTGCGTTTGTTAAGTACTCGCCCTTCATCATGCGCTTGATCAACAAGTAAATTTTGGGTCAAGTTGGTGATCAATGGTGTTTGTGGTAGGGGTTGAAAGAACGTATGGCTGTACACATCATTTGCATAGCCCTTCGTACTTAAACACAATAACGCGAGGGCTATTTGCTTTTGACATTTCATAGAGTCTCTCCTTCTTTTTGGTTACATTACTCTCTACTTTAAAAAAACTTGTTTCCAGACATACCATCGTTTAAAAAAGAAAAGCAATTCTTTAGAAAACAAATAGGATTAAAATCAAAAAAGAATATCTCTGCTTTAAAAAAAACTCTTTTAAAAATATTATTTCTAAAAACAGATCATAAACTTGCCGCTATTTTTATTATATTCTGACGCAAAAACAATCTTACTTTTTCAGCACTTACAGCAGACTGTTTTTTAAAATACCCCATCGTATGAGCAATAAGAGCTGCAAGATTATCAAATGCAGTTACAAAATGAGATAAAAATAAATTTTCTTTAGACTTTTTCATAACAGGAATGGTATCAGCATCGGCACTTAGTGTAGTCAGAAAGCTTTGCACAGCATTATCGTTAGCGCTTAATTCAACACATAATTGCTCCATATCTTCATCAGAAAAATTAAGAACAGCCGCAATAATTTGATCTGTTGTCATAGGTACAGAAACTTTTTTAACTACTGTTTTGATTTCAACAATTGGTTTGGCATAGTTTAGCCCCCCAACATGTTGCCACCACGTTGATGATAATGTTCCATCAGATCCTGATTCACTAGCCCCTAAAAATACGACTACTATCGACAACAAAAACACTAGTAAACATCTTTTTTTTCTATTCATAGATCTCCTTTTTGATACATAAAACATAGTACTACACCATAAAAATGGATCATCCTGTATGTCAAGCTGTTATAGAAATCAGATGAAATTTGTGCAACACCCATTCCTTGATAAACTACTATGAAAGATTTTTTCGCTCTATACCAAAAGAGGCCAGCATGATACCACGCGTCAGAGGAACACGGGATTTTTTAGATCTGAAGCTCATGAACTTCACACTTGAAACTATAAAAAAACATCTTAAAAAATATCATTTTCATGAAATCATGACTCCCCTCTTAGAGCCAGTAGCCTTGTTTAAACGATCACTTGGGATAGAAACCGATGTTGTCTCAAAAGAGATGTTTGTAGTTAGCTCGTCTTCAGTAGAAAAAGGAGATGAAGAAATTTGCCTGCGACCAGAAGCAACCGCATCTGTTGTTCGTGCTTTTGTAGAAAACGGTATCCAAACAGTTCCTTGGAAAGTGTTTTTATGTGGCCAAATGTTTCGCTATGAACGTCCACAAAAAGGCCGCTATCGAGAATTTTTTCAGTGCAGTTTAGAAATCATTGGAGCACCTTCTCTTATGCACGACGTACAAATTATTACAATGCTTGATCGCCTTTTTAGGTCAGTTTTTAGACTTGAAGTCTATGCCCTGCATATCAATTTTTTAGGATGCCCTACCGATCGCATAGCATTTAAAGAACAGTTAGGAACTTTCCTTGATGCACACAGTACAGCACTATGCGCAACCTGCCTTAAACGCAGAACCACAAATATCTTACGAGTACTTGACTGCAAAAATCCTGACTGCCAAAAGCTCTACACTCAAGCTCCTCAATTAACTGATTGCTTATGTACTCAATGCACTTCAGAATGGAAATCTGTTCAACACCGACTTGAAGAACTTTCTGTTCCCTTTGTTCATATGCCACGCCTTGTACGCGGACTTGATTACTACAACAAAACAGTTTTTGAATTTGTAAGCCCCCTTCTTGGAGCGCAAAGTACTTTTTGCGGAGGAGGCCGTTATGACCATCTAGTTGCACAGATCGGAGGAAAAGAAGACCAACCATCAGTGGGCGCTGCGATAGGAATCGATCGATTAATTCTGATGCTTGAAACAATGCAAGACTTACTCCCTATCCCTTTTGATTCTGCACTCTTTGTAATTATTCCCTTAAGCGAAGAACAACACCCTCTTGCACTTCAAGTAGCTGATACTCTTATCCATAATGGTCTTCATACTGAACTGCTGATTGATGGATCTTTAAAAGCAATGATGCGTAAAGCAGATAAGTATGGTGCAAAAGCAGTTATTTTAATTGGCACTGATGAACAATCAACAGGAACGGTAACGGTAAAAACACTTCAAACAGGCGCTGAATCTAAAATTAAGCAAACCGATCTTGCACAATACCTTAAGCAAGGTTAAAGAACTTTCGATTACTTTTTTGTTTTTGTTTTACACTGAGCAGAAAAATACTCCATTGATTCTTTCACCCATCTATGTAAAGAAAGTATCATAAAGGGTGTGTCCTTATTTAAAGGACATCTTTTATGAATGTCTGCCCCTAAGGTAACAAAAATTTTAAGATGCCCGAGCAACTGCTTATCACTTCTTGCTTGTCGACAAAGCAAGGTAATGGGATACATCGAGTGCTGTGTTTGCTTAAAAGGTAAATTCACATTTTCACGCGTTGCAAGCAGCGCTACATATTGATGAAGTTCTCGATTTTGAAGCGCTAACGTTAAAGGAGTATGGCCAAAATGATTATAGGTATTTTTTTTTGCACCTTCTTCTAATGCAGCAAAAATCTGATTATCTCTATTGGTAACATCCCTACTATAGAGTGCTTTAAAAAGATTTTTTGTTGGTTCATCAAGAACAGGTGTTTGAGAAGCACTTTTTGCTCCTGAAAAAATAACCAACAGTGATACTAAAAAGATTTTTGAACTTTTCTTCATAAAACGTCCCCTTTTTATGAAATACAAAGTGAAAACTACTTTGAAACCCTAATAAATACTGATAATAATCTTTCTGTACCTTCAAGCAAAAAAGCAATAGTCATCGTTAATTATTGAGCATTTAAACCTGATTTATAAATAAACGGTTTAATCAAAAACATATCTTCTCTTTAGTTTTTGTATAAAACAGAGGCGTTCACCACACAAATAAAACCAAAAAGGTTGCTCCCCTACATCTTATGACAAAAATATTTGTGTATGCTCGAAAAAGTTTTTTCTCAAATTAATGAACTTCTATTTTTTAATAAGCTCACAATGGATTTTATGCATTGTGAGCTTATTAAAAAATTCAATACCTAATTAGAAAAGCACTATGCCTTCTTTCTGAAACGTTTGGTGTGTTAATCCTCAATGCCGCTACCGCCTCTGCCATTTCTCACCCATTGATCGTAATCTCTTTTACTGGTTATAGCGTCGAAATATTTTTGAATATTTGATTGTATGTTGTTTGGATATTGTATGTTGTTTGGATACTGTAACTTCCAGGTACTGAGGTTGTTTTTTCTATATAGAAGAAGATGATTAATAGTATTACGAAATTCATTGTACGTATGAGGAAACGCTTTAAACTCAGCCCATAAACGGCTATGAGGATAAAAATATCCATCAGAGGATTTTTCTATTTCATAGTAGCCTGAAGGTACGTTGATTTTGTAGTGATATACATTGAAGTCTTTCCAACCGGTGGTGTCTAGATAGAATAAATATACTCTTTTATTCTTATTATTTTTATCGTTATAATAAAAATTCCCAAAACGACTCTTGTATACTTGTTCGTCTCTCTGTGTTGTCAGGCCAGATTCAATCACTGGTCGTGTACCTATCAAGGTATCTGCATTAACTAAAGAACTTGACAATACAACTAGAACGCTTAACAGTAACAACTGTTTTTTCATAGTAAACTCCTTTCAAAGTTTTTATCCATAACTATTTAGAAAAGCACTATACCTCTCCTTACTACTAACGATAACAGACCTAACCCCCCTCCAGTCAATAGTTCTAATAGAAAATATTATAGAGTTGCTATCCCAAACCAAAAATAAGCTCACTTACAATAAATGAGCTCTTTTTTTGAGTAAAAAATAAGCCGCTCAGAAGTTCCCCTCTGAGCGACTTTAAAAGAGATCAATTAACAAATCACGTGGATTAACATTTGAAACGTTCCACTAAAAACCAGAAAGCTCTCTAAAAAAGACCTCTAATGGTGTGTTGAACCCTAAAAGCTTTCTGGGGCGAGAGTTAAGTGCGAGCTCAACCCCTTTAAGC
>CANNMA010000047.1 GCA_947505805.1 bacterium | reverse complement strand
ACACAGCTGAAAACACAGCTGAAAATTTTTCAGAGCTAGAAGCTTCAAACATGACTGATCAAACAAGTGAGCAAAAGATCAAAAACGACCAACATAATGCAAACGATAATGAACTTAAACAGTGCCAAAAAAATACATCTGAACGATTACCACAAAAAGAAACGTCTGTTTTAACAAATTGGTTAACATTTAAAAACATCTTTGGAACAATTTTTGTTATCGGTGCAACCGGTTACCTTGTACGTTTTTTTATTTTGCATCAAACAAAACAAGTCCTCAAAAGCAAACTTTCATGGTGTAATTGGAAAGCTCATGTACCATTTCACGAACTAGTTAATGAATCTTCAGATACACTCTCAAAAGACCTTATAATTGCGATTCAATCACGTCATGTTAATACCAAAAATCCAGCTGATCATGTTTATCCTATGACTCATTTTTTACATGCATTGGATCAAGAAACTGTGATTTTAAATCGCTACTTACAATTAACTTCTTTTGAACAACAATTCGGTATCAATCGTTTTTTAAAACATCATAATTTAACTGAACTAGTCATTTCTCGGCTTGATAAACTAGCCTATCTCAAAAGTCTTTTTTTTGAATGGGCAAAACAACAACGAACTCGCAAGGCCCGCGCCTCATAGAAAAAGGCCAGCTTTTTTTAAAACCGGCCTTTACTTAAAACTCTATCACTATGACTATTTACCGCCAACACCAAGGCGAGACATAAAGTACTTAATATCATCATCGCCAAAACGAAGCCCAAATCCAAAGAGCGCGTTTGCGTTCCATTTACTGATAAAGTCGTCTGCACCGAATGTGACATAGATATTACGCATCAAGAAAATTCTATTAATCCATTTGAAATGCGGACGCTCATCATCAACACGATCACGACCTCTAAAGTCAAATACTTCAAAACTACTTACCCAACGCAGATTATCTGTACCAAACGGAATATCATAATCAACCGCAATACCAAAGGTATTTTCAAAAATACCAAATCTGAATGCTATTTCATTAAAAATTTTACCAAATTGTAACTGATACTTAAGCGTATCACGTTCAATTACCAATTCTTCTACTCGTGGGGCATACCAAAGTTTATAGTCGTCTGAAATCAACATTCTATTTTGGTTGTAAGGAATATCTTCTTGGTCAAACCATGCTCGGAAAATATCTTTACGTCTGATGGTACCTTTATTGTTCCCCATGATACCCATCACGTAGAATCGATCCTCGTTAGGATGAATTCTGACATCCATATATCCCTTGGTATCTTTATGCTCAAAATGTTCTGCTGGTCGATAAAAAGCTTCACCATGCGAATCAACTACAATGCCGAGACTTTCAACTTTAGCAAAGTAATTTTTGAGTCCTGATACTGCTGATTTTAAATCATTATACGTTTGATCTTCATTAACCAACTTACCTAGAAGACCTTTACCTTGATCAATTTTTGCAGCAACCTGACCGATGCTCTTAAAGCCATCTCTTGTTTCAAAGGCAGCCTGCTGAATAGCGTCTGCCGTTGATTCTAAAGTATCTGCCATTTTATCAAAATCACGATCGAATGCTTTTGAAATTTTTTCTACACTTGTTTGGAAAGAAGGAAGAACATCATCTTCAAGTTTATGCGCTACACGACGAATATCATCTTGTAATCCTGGAAGCCCATCACGCATATCACGCGCAAGAGAACGTAAGTCATGAATGATTTCATTAATGTCATTTTCATTTCTACCTACAATGCGATCAATCCCATCTGAAAACGACGCAACATGCTCTGCTGCTTTACCAAGATTTTCAAACATGGTACGCAACTGTGCTTTTGCTTCTGTTCCACCAAGAGAATCTTTTACTGTTGTAGTAATTTCATCAACATTACCTGCTATCTTTTTAAACTGCTGCAATAACTCATCAATTGATACAGGAGCCTTGCCTGGAGTACCTAATGCCTGACCACCTTTTAACGTTGGAAGAAGTGGATCACCAGGAGTTATTTCAAGATACTTAACTCCCAAAAGACCATCTTGCCGCACAACCGCATAAGCATCTGAGCGCAATTGATAGTGCTTATTAACCATAATATTCGCAACTGCTTGATAGGCATCTTGCCCTTGAACAAGATTAATTGCTTCCACCCAACCAACTTTAACACCTGCTATTTTTACATCTGCTTTACGCGCTAAACCTGATACGTCTTTAAAATAAACAACTTGCTCACGATAGTTTGATGTGTCCAAACGAAAGACACCAATCTGAAAGGTCATATACAAGAAAACACACAAGGCGCCGAGGACAAATATACCAACACCAGTTTCTGGACTTATTCTCATTACTTACCTCATAGCCAATACATCTTTTTTACTGAGATGGACTCTCCCTCCTTTGTACGCATGCGTTCAAGCAGTACAAGGAGTTTTTGCGTTATATGTCCAACTTTTCCATAACATAGCACAGAAAACAGACGTGGCTCAAATTTTGTGCTCAAAAAAGGAACCACTTCTTTGGGTAGTGATTGAAAATCAATCTTGTAGATTGGCTTCAAATAGGTATCCCAATCACGCGAAAGAGCAATTTCATCAAGTGATGGAATTTTTTCTACCAACTCTTCAATCTCTTTTTTATAAGATTCTTCAGTAATAAAATTTCTTGGCTTTATTTTTAATATTAATTTTAACGAATGGGATAAAGCCCATGGATTTAGCCTATGAGTTTTTGTTTCAACAGTAAAAAGATCTGCTAAATACAATTTTTGTTTTTTATCATTCTGTTCTTTAACCTCCTGTTTTTCTTGAGGAGTAGTAGAAGGCTCTTCTTTTGGAACATAAAAAATAAAATCTTTAAATTCATCTAAATTTTTTCCTTGCAAAAGCTGAGTAACTTCAAGGAGCGGCTCTTCCCGTTTTTTTAAAAATTCTTCAAGTCCTTCAAACATATTTTTATTTTTTGTAAATGGTTTAGTTGATGTACCTAAAAATTCAAAAAAATCTTTAGTCGATGCAAAAGGAGTTTGAGCAAAAGTATGTTTTTTAAAATCATACATCTCATTAATATTCAATTTTCCATCTTCACAACTAATGCACACATCAAGCTGTGCATCAATACCATCTGCATCATAGGTTAAAATAAATGTTTGCCATCGATCTTGAACAAAAAGAAGGGTCTTTAAAAGATTTTTTGCGTATGCAATTTTCTCTTTTTTTTCATCTTTTGAATCGTTTTTTTTATCTTCAGTATCAGGAGATTTAACAAGAAATGTATCGTGCAAAGAAAGCTGCGCTACTGCAACAGAAACTCCTGCAAGAGCAATTTTTCTAGCTTTTTCTTTTTCAATCATTACAGGAATAAACATGTTATAAAGATGTCCCTGATAAAAAATCTGAGTAACAACTATGGTGCTAATAGCAAGAACCATCATCACAATCATTAAAATAAATCCAGGTCGGTTTTTCATCGGGCTCCTCCAATACGCTGTAAGATTTCCGGCTTGAGTACCCCTTTTTGCATTACTGGATTTTTTTGCAATTGATTGACAGGTTGAGGTATTCCATCATGCATAGCAAACTGTTTTTCTTGCTGTGCTGCAGCTTGACGTCCTTGTTCTTCTTGAAGCGTTGGCAAATCAGTTATGCCATTAATAACAACTGGAAGCATGTCGTACTTTGGAGCAAACCAAAATTCAAATGTTTTTGGCTTTGATTTTTCATCAAGCAAGATCATCGTACAATGACCAAAAGCAGGAAGCGCTTGTGGCTCATATTTCTTTTTTTCATCATCTGAAAGCTTCAGCCAATCATCAATAAGCACAAATACACGCTTCTTTTCTTCTAGCTCTTTTTTCTTATCTTTTTTACTGTTATCTTCAGGCTTTTTTCCAGATGCCTCTTCTTCTTTTTTTTCAATTTTTTCTACAAAAAATTCGAAAACTATCAATTGAATATGAGAAGCAAGCTCATAACTACGAATCAACTGCTGTCCTGGCTTAATCGTTTCTTTTTTACAAGCTGCCTCAAAACGTTTTAAAAAAAGTTCTTCAGATTGTTGTCGTAAAAGCTGAAAAGATCCTTGATGTTGAGGATCAGCAACCACTCGATACGCAACTCGAACAATGCGAGGACAAGGCTGTTTATACGTAAGAAGTGGATTAGTAGTTACAAAACTAATAATTTTTACTGTCCCTTTATCCCCTGTTTCAAAACTAAAACTTTTAAAGGGTTCTTCTTTTTTTTCTTTACTTGTATCTGCTTTTTTTTCATCAGGTTTTTTATCTTTATCTGAAGATGAACTTTCTTGACCCTCTTCCTTTTTTTCAACAATCTGAGGAGCTATCATTCCAGAAAAATCAGTTTCAAATTGTTGCTGTACAAGCACAGCAGCTCTTTCAATACTGCTTAATCCAACAACTTTTCCAAATAAAGTATTTGTCTGAGAAAGACTTTGAAATAACACGCCGAGCATCAATGACCCGAGAAGTACTGCCATCATTACTTCTACAAGAATGTACCCTGATTTATTCATCGCTTTTTTTCTCTCGTGGATTAAAACCATACGTGATCAATTCTAACGTTCGTTGTTTATTTTGTTCCATCCAACTACCAGCAACTTTTTTTTGATACAGTCCTTCAAAACGAGAAAGGGCTGAGTTTTTTTTTAAAGAAGCATGTTCATACGTCATTTTCATATCAGATAATTCATGTGTTTTTTCAATACGCTTTTGGTCTTTTTTTGGAGTATCCATAGCAATTTGCATCAAAAATGCTTTCAAAGGATAAAGCCTATCAATACGAAAAGTATTGATAACTACTTTGCGAAAAACAGTTGCCTGTAGCACTAAAAGAGTAGTCAGTACCAATCCAATTACTGTAATTGATAACATAACCTCTACAAGCGCAAACCCATTACGCAGGACTTTGAAACTCATCGTATACCTTAAACTGATTAGTAAACGGATTAAGAACTAATCCAATCTGCTTGCCCTGATCATCCGACTGATTATCTTTAAGGCTAAGCATATTAACAATTACTTCTTGCGACATTCCATCAGGAACCATAAAGAACCATATCTTGTCTGTTTTACGTTGATTAGCTTGCGAATTAAATTCATCAAACCCCTGTATAAAAAGCTGTCTGATATGTAATGTTTCAGGCCAAATAACTGCCGTTTTAGTATAGGGAATTACCACACGACTAAATACTGGCTCACCTGCATCATCATCTTTACTATACTGCTCAAGAAAAACTTCTCGGTTGTTAAGGTCGAATACTATTTTTTGTAGCTTTCTAGACTGAAGCCCCTGTTGCCATACTTCACCCATAAAGGCATTCAGCTGTGTAACAAAAGCTTTTCGAGTATATCCTGGCATCTGCTCAACAAAATTTGGGAGCGCTGCTGCAACAACAATCCCAATAACTGCAATCGCAAGTGCTATTTGAAGAAGTGAAAATCCAGGAACTATACTCGCTCTAATTGTTGCTTTACCAAGCACTGATCCACTCTTCTTGTGGAGCATCTTCACCATTTGGACCATACGAATAAAGTTCATACGGATGAGGTTGGCCAGGAGTTCTTTCATAATGGAAATCATAATCGTAGCCATCTTTAGGCATTTCACCATTTACAGGTTTAACGTAAGGCCATTCACCATTACCCTTCATTCCTTCAGGTTTGACCATAAGATCTTCTAAGGTTTCTGGATAGCGACTATTATCTGCATAGTAAGAATCAATCTCCTGACTAATAACACGCAAACTAGTTGTTGTAGCAGACTTTCTTCCTTTTTTTAATGCAGAGTTAATTGCTGTTGCAGCTCCTACTAAAAGAATGCCAACAATCGCCACATACATCATCAATTCTATTAAACTATATCCACGCTTTAAACTTTGCTGAAAAACCATGCTACTCCTTACTGGTTAAAATAAAACACTATTATATCATCTGAGTTAAATTAGACATAGGCTGCATAATTGAAAGCACTATAAATCCTACCACTACTGCCATTAAAATCGACATAAACGGACTGATAAGTGCTGAAAGCGAGTCTGAATAATCATTAAGTTCTTTTTCATAATTTTCACCGACAACTAAGAGCATTGCATCAAGTCGACCAGTCTGTTCACCGGTGTTAATAAGATACGTTGCCATGGGTGGAAATATACCAGTCTGCTTCAAATACTGAGCCATCTGCCCCTGTTTAATAATTTTTTCTCGCGCCTCTTTGAGTGTTTGCTTAAGCACTTGATTGTCTACAATGCTAACGACAATATCAAGAGCTTCCGGTAAATTAACCCCACCTTCAAGGAGCATTCCAAGCGTTCGACAAAATTGCACAATAGCACCAACTCGAGCAAACGTAGAAACAATCGGAATCTTTAATTTGATACGATCAACCATAAGCGATCCTGAAGCAGTCGATTTCCAATAAAAAAACGAAACAATAAGTAAAGAAATGCTTACAATCAAAATAAGATAATGATTAATTAGTAAATCCGAAAGGCTCATTAAAAGCTTTGTTGAAGCGGGCAAACTAGCACCCTGACTTTCAAAAACTGATGCCAACTTAGGCACCACAAAACCAACAAGTCCTATCGTTATCAAAAAAATCATTCCTAAATTTAAAAGAGGCCCACGAAGCGCAGAGCTTACTTTTTGATTTAACTCTTCTCGGCGTTCAAGATACTGGGTCAGACGATCAAGAATAACTTCTAATTTACCACTTGCTTCACCAGATCGAACAAGTTGCACATAAATATTTTCAAAAATACGTGGGTACTGCTTAAGACCATCAGCAAGTGATTGTCCTTCTTTTAAACCATCTTTTATCGTTACAATAATGCGATGCATTCTACCTTCAAATTGATCTGCCAAAAGCTCAAGCGCTTGGAGTAAAGGAATGCCTGAACGTAAAAGCACGGCAAGCTGTTTAGTAAATGCTATTTTTAATTGTAAAGAAACAGAACCATCAACAAAACTTTGCCAAAAACCTTCTGCTCCTACCGCTTTATGGGCAGGAATAACTTCTATAGGAAAAAACCCTTGTTTTTGAAGCAGCTCTCGAGCAGACCCTTGGGAAGGAGCATCGAGCGTTCCAGAAACTTTTTTTCCTGCTTTTGAAATTGCTTGGTAAGAAAAAAGTGCCATCTTTAAAACCTCTTTCCGTGTCTACCTACTACTTGTTGCTCTTATTTTTTTATTTCATGTTAGACTGCGCACTAAATTATTTATTGGCTTTTGTAGAGGATCTGTATGAAAAAAATGATTTCTTTCAGTATTTTAGCATGCGTCTTTTATATTCATAGTTCAAAACAAGAAACTAATCAACGTCCCATCGATATAACAACTATCGATGACACAAAAATAGCAAAACAAAAAAAACGAACTCGTTTAAATTCAAAAGAAAAAATAGATACTCAACTTCCAGAAATGCAGCCAACACAGCTCATTTCACACGTAACACAACAACCATTTTTAGCCAATCCCCTTACTAATCAAGAGCGTACTACTATGAATCTATTTGTAAGAAAAATAGATTTTAGTCGAGAAGGAATTTCTCTTTTTTTGAACCAGTCATTCAATAATAAAACCTATAGCACCGAATTTTTACCTTACAGCATGACTCATCTTGTGCAGTTTTTAGATTTTGCTCATTCCACTCAGCAATCACCAGAATTTATGGAAGGAGCATTTCGTCTCTTTACTCAAAAACTCAAAGCAAGCCCTTGTGTAACTGCTCCAGCTCTTGATCGATTTTTAACACAAGCACATCCCTATCTTGAAAAACATCTTGCAGAAAAACCATTTAGTCTTTGGCAGGAATTTAAACACACTCTTTCTGAAGGATTCAGAACAAAATTTGGTGCTGCAAAAAATGATCCTCTTGGTTTTTTTGAACATCTATCAAAAGATATGGCATCACAAGTATCAACATATATCACAATACCAACACGAGTTCGCACAACCGTATTTCGCTTTCTGGCATGCAATGCAGATAAATTAATTTGGTGTCCAACCGATCAAGTTGAAACCTGGC
>CANNMA010000046.1 GCA_947505805.1 bacterium | reverse complement strand
AGTGTACCAAACCCTGCAAGAGGAGCAATAAATACCACTTCTTTTTTAGCTTGATTTAAAGAAGCATTGTGAATATTCGCTTCTAAATGATTTTTTTCCACAACTGCATCAGAAACAATTTCAGCTATTTTTGTAGGTTCATCTTCAATGGGAACTGAAACTTCCATTGTCTCTTCCACTTCTTCTTGCTCGTCTGATGGAACAGATTCATCATCGCTTAATCCAGCACCATTACTATCTTCTTGCTCAGATTCAAATTCACTAATGTCTCTATCATTCATCGTATAAAGCGCATAACTAATACGATCTGCAAATGACTCTTCTTCGATTTTTGCAACAAATCGCTCTAAAGCGCATCTGTACCCCCAAAAATAGCCAAGAAAAAAACAAAATAAACTGGTAGAAAAAACAGCTGCTATCAACCAATTAACTTGACGATTTGGGATAACTAATTCAATTTTTTCCTGATTTTTTTTCTTAAACTGAATAAAGATACCAGAAATTTTTTTTAACCATGATTGCATGTTTTCTTCCCCTTAAATTTTTGTAAGAAATAATCGCACTTGATCATATACTTGTGTATACATGTCATCATCAGAACTGCTTTCACAAAGTGCTAGGCAGCTTGGTTCAATTACACAATCACCTAACTGTTTTTCAATTAAACGCCAAAAGGTCATTTGCCGTTTAGCATAATGACGTGTTTTTTGGGCTATAGCTCTTATAAGTTCTGATTTGGTAATTTCAGAATGTTTAAGATACTCAAAGATCTCGCTATAACCTATTAATTTTTTTTTCTTTAAAAAAGAAGCCCATGGTGTTCCTTCAAGTTGAATGACTTCTTCAATCCAGCCTTGATAAATCATAAGTTGAGTTCGATGATTTATTCGATCATATAACGCCTTACGATCGCGAGTCAGACATAAAAAAAGAACTGGAAAATCCAAGGGTGTATAACGAGGTTGCTGGCCAGAGGCAGTCTGTTTTGTTTTTAAAATAGTAAATGCTCGTTCAATTCTATAACGATCATGAGGATGTATTTGAGCAGCACGTACCGCATCATACCTTGCAAGAAGTTGCCATGCATCTTCATCTGATAAATCATCAATGGTTGGAATGACTCGTATCGATTCTGTAAAATCAGGCACTTCTGGTTCAGGGGCAAAGAATAATGATTTTAAATAAAATCCTGACCCTCCTACAATACATGGAATGTTCCCGCGAGCCCAAATTTGTTCACATAACGCCACTACCGCTACTCGATAATTGACTACTGTATAATCGGAAGGCTCATTCAAAATATCAAAAAGATGATGTGGTGCTTTTTCATTTTTCCAGTCAGGTTTTGCGGTGCCAATTGAAAGAGGAGCATACAACTGACCAACATCACCATTGATGATTTCTAACGGAAACTCACAAGCAAGTTTTGTGGCGCAATCAGATTTACCTGTTGCTGTAGGTCCATATAAAATGATGATTGATTTTTTCATTGCGTTTTTCTTTATAAAGGATACTGCTATTTATGAGCCATTTTAGGATACCATACCATCACAATAAAAAAAGAGCTGAAGTTTTTAAACTCCAGCTCTTTTTAATTGACGATACTATTTTTTAAGATTCTTATCTTTCAAAAACAGTAGTTGTTGCAGCTTGAACTAAAAAAATAGGTACAAAACGAGCTCTTAATTGTTCAATAGCTCTTTCTGTATCAACATGTTCTGCTGCTGATATTTCTTCAACGAGTAATGCTTCTGCTTTTAGGAGGAGACTTTTTTCACCAAATGATAATTCCTTATAACGGGAAATATGCTTAAGATCGCGATAAATTTCAGAAATATCTTTCAAAGATCCTGTTCGCAACTTTGACTGATACTCTTTATTTCGTTTATTCCAGTTGGTTACTGTTGACTCACTTGACTTTAGATGACGAGCAGGCACCGTTAATGTTTCAAGCATTGTGGTTATTGAGCTGCTAGAACTCAGAGGGCGCACCCCCACATCAATCAATTTATCCTTAGGGATCATGATAGTCATATCTTTACTTTGAAATTTTAACTCGTAGAAGACGACCGTTTGGCCTCCAACATAACGTTCAAAAATTCGCCATATTAACGCAACTCCATGTCCTGGATACACTACTTTATCGTTGAGCGAGAACATATGATTCCCTTTCTCAAAGATACTTTTACTCTAACTGAGTATGACCCATGCAAGATTAAAGTATACCATATACTAGAATTTCCGCACCTCTCTCTTTCAAAAACCAGATCTGATTCTTGAATTATGATATGCTGTTGGCTCATGTAATACTCCTTTTTTTGTGGTAACGAAGGAAAAGCTATGCAAAAAGATACTGGCAGCCTAACAAGTTCATATGCTCTAGGTAAACAAAATGAGCAGATTTTTTTTGAAGCACTAAAAAAACGTTTTTTTTCTGCAATAAAATGGAATGTGCTCGAATCATTTTTTTATCAACTTATTTTGATAACCCATCAAACGGGACTCTTTTTTTATTGTGATAGATCCTTATATGGAAAAGCTGGATCGGTCTTTGCGTTTTCTTATTTTATGGTAACGCTTTTACTCGCAGGATTTGAAGGAGGACTTTTACCTTTTTTTCAAACCTTTATTTCATGCAAAAAATATTATAAAAAATTACTTATTATTTTTTGCGTACCGCATATTTTTATTGTGTTTTGTATCAGTATGCTAGGGGTACTCTGTGCTTATTTTTCTCATCGCTTTCCCTTTGAACCTTCAACTTTTTTTATAATAGGTTTTTTTATTTGTATCGAAACTACAAAAAAAATGGGAAAGCATTTGTTATATCTTGCCTTCTATAACAGGTACACAGCTTTTCTTGAAATTATTCAAATCACCGGATATGTCACTACTATTTGGGTATTATATTTTTTTGGTTATTCTTTTTCTTTGCCACTTTTATTTTTACCATTCATAGGGTGGTCATCTCTTTTTTGTCTCTGTACCGTTTTTCTTTTACATCGCTTTTACAGTTCACTTCCTGTCGTTCAAGAAAGCACATTTCTTCCTATCTCTTTTAAAGATTTTTTTTCTGTACGATCTGCAATACTAATCAATCAGTTGTGCCGATCACTCTTTTCAACAAATTTTTTAGTTCCTCTTTTTGCAATTCATGGAGGATTTGCTCAAGCAGGTATTATGACTTTTGCAAATTATCTAACAAATACTGCAACTTTTTTTATTTATAAAATATGCATTCCACCAGCAGAAGGGTTTTTAAGTAGATTAAAAAATGTTGATCGCCTACTTCACTACAAAGCATTACAACTTATTCTTACTATTTTTTTCTCAGTAACTACCATTATTGCTCTTATCTTATTTTTCAATAGCAGCTCCCTGGCACTTCTTTTAGGTAACAGTATGCTTACAACAATAACAAGTCGTCTTCTTCTTTTTTTCTTTTTTATTCATGTTCTTGAAAATATGTTTATTGTGTATGAACGTTTTTTATTGCTCCAACATAAACTTATACTTTTAACTCTTGGCAATCTTATTACCTGCGGATCATGCATCATATTACTTTCTGGATCCTTTCCCTTCTTTACAATTGTAATTGTCAGTATTTTTATACGATTTTTATTCTTTTCCCTGCTTTCATATAAAATATTCTTTCAAAAATAGCTCCTAAAGGGCTAATCGGAGCAAGCAAACAAGGATTCGATTAAAAGGGGCTTTTTAATAAAGGCTATAGTTTTTTATTAAAATTAAAAAAACGTTCGTTATTTTTGATTTCATTTGAAAACCCTTATCTAGAGGCACTTTCAAAATATATTTAAAAAAGTCTTAGGATCTATTTCTCTCTATCAGCCATTTTTGCTAGACTGACCAAGAAATCTTTTTACTTAAGGGAGTCTATTGTGAACGTATTTTTTTTAGGGTCACTGCTTATGGTTACTGGAATTTTTGCAGCAGTACCAGAACCACTTTTAAAAAGTAGTCCTCCAGAATTTCCAAGTGTATCAATAGCCATTACTGAATTAATTAATAATGCTCAAAAAATAAAAACTTCTTCCATGAGTACAGCAACTCCGGTTATACCTCCCAGCTTTCAGGTACTCTTTAATCTTGATCAACTTCTTAACAAACCATCAGGAAGTGCCCTATCTGAAAGATTAACAACTCTCATGAAATCTATTACAAATCAAGTAGTAACAGATTCATTTAATGCCTTAAACCAATATAATACGGTTGAAAATTTACTTTTCAGTAATTTTTCAAATATAAAAGCACAGAATGCGGCTCGTAATAGTTTCTAAATATATTTGAAAGACATCCTATGAACACATCACGTTTTTTTCATGCTTTTACAATTGCAATTAGTTGGAATGCCTTTTTTTACATAGTCTATAAACTTAGCTTTGTTGCTCTTACTTTTGTCCTTTATAAACGACTTCCAAGTTCCTACTTTTCTTTATGGGCAACTGCTAATAGCATCATATTTTTACTTCTTTTGTGGCTAAATTGTGGGCTCAAAAAGTCGATCCCACGGTTTGCTCCCATCTTTAGTAAAAACCCCACACTTCATAAACAGTTTATCTATGGGCTTTTAGCGTTTAAAATAACAATACTTATGGTTGGAATTCCTATCCTACTCATCTGTTTGCAAAAATTTTCACCAACGATAGTTTTTCTACCACTTATTGTCACCCTTTTTGTTTCTGAAGGACTTTCTTCATTAATGCTTTTGGTCTATCATGCCCATTTTTGGCAAAAACAATTTAACCTTATTCAGACACTTTTTTTAATGTTAGAGATGCTCAGTAATTTTATATTTTTGGCACTTTATTTTAAAGAAAATTCACTTGATCTAGTACAATTTTTATTCGCATCAAAACTCTTTGCTAATTGCGGTACTATAGCTGTTTCTCTTTTTTTGATTCCACGTTTTTACAAACAATTAAATTTATATATAGGCCAAGAGAGCATGATTTCAGTAACTACTACGGTAAAAGATTTTATCAAACATTCCTGTTTTATGTGGGCCACAGGGATTATTCAATCTTTGTCTGAACGAAATTTTCTTTTTCCTTTGATAGTAGTACTACAAGGAGCAGAAGTTGCTAATCTCTTTAAAGTTATCCATGATGCAGCAATTTTTTTCCAACGTATTGCGACCAAAACAGTGGGTATTGCTGATACAGCACTTCTTTCTTATATTGAACTTTCTAACGACAGTATTCTACAAATTCGCCTTGCATTTACCGCCATTTTTAAAACCATACTTACACTTTCTGTACCACTCTTTTGTATCGGTATAGTCATGTTTTTTAAGAATCATATTGTACTTTCACAAAGTTCAATCAATATATTTTTAATAGTTGCTGCTGGATCAGTTTTAGAGATGATTTTTTCTCCCTATGGACGAGTGCTTGAAGTTAAACGCAATTATAAAGAACTCACTTACAGTTATATTCCCTATCTCATAGGGTCTCTAGCAACACTTATTCTTTATAGCTATGCTTTTATTTCATTTTTGCTTTTTATTGCATTACTCCATCTCTTGCGCCTTATATGCACATGTATCATGGTGTACTATGCGCGCAAAGCTTACCAAGTTGCTATTCCAAGCTATTTTTCAGCAATTATTATAGGAATTAGTTTTTGCATAACTGCTTGCGTATGGATCTGTTTATAACATAATCCCGATAGTACAATAAACACTATCGGGATTATTGAATTGATCATAGATTAAGAATAAATTCCTGCTCCAACAGTTGCATATGATTCTTGATAGCCCTGTAACGTTATTGGATTAATAAGCTGAGCAGCTGCAAAATGATACTTATGATCAGTATCATTAGTATAACCTCCCATAACTATCTTCCCATTTGACTGTAAAGCTATCGCATTACATGATTCATCATCAAAAAGGATACGATCCAAACAAAGTGTTCCGCCATATGCAAATGAAGGGTCAAGTTGACCATTTAACAAAAGCCGTGCAATAGCAAATCGACCATGACTAAAATTTCTATAACTATTTCTATTGTTAGTAGACCCATCAGTAGACCCACCCATTATTATTTTTCCATCTTTTTGTATCGCTATTGAGAGACAGAATTCATTTGTGCTATTTGGGGCAATTTTTTCTAAGTATATTGATCCATTATCACCAAAGGTTGTATCAGGTGACCCATTAACATTAAGCCGTGCTGCGGCAAATCTAAAACTAGTATTATCAAGTTTAGTAAATCCGCCCATAACTATCTTATCATCAGCTTGTAGTGCTATTGAGTTACATTCATCATTAGTGCTACCAGTAGCTATTCGATTAAGGTAAACAGAACCATTACTTCCAAAGGTTGTATCAAGTGAGCCATCAGTAGTAAGTCGAGCTGCTGCAAATCGATTATTATAATCTACAGCAGTAATCCCACCCATAACTATCTTACCATCAGTTTGTATCTTTATTGAGTTGCATTGATCAGTAGCGCTATCAAGAGCTATAGGATTCAAAAAATACATTGAACCACTACTGCCAAAAATTACATCGGGAAAGCCATCAGCATTAAGTCGCGCTGCCGCAAATCTATAACCAGCATCAGTGAGAAAAGTATATCCCCCCATAACTATTTTACCATCAGCTTGTAGAGCTATTGAGTTACACTCATCCCCATTACTTACAGGAGCTATAGGATTCAAAAGATACATAGAACCAGTACCACCAAAAGTTATATCGGGTAAGCCATTAGTAGTAAGCCGAGCTGCTGCAAATCTATAACCAGCATCAGTGAGAAAAGTATATCCCCCCATAACTATCTTACCATCAGGTTGTATCGCTATTGAGTTACACAGATCATTATTACTACCAGGAGCTATTGGATTCAGATACACTAAACCATTATTACCAAAACTCACATCAGGTGATCCATCAGGATTAAGCCGAGTGGCAGCAAATCTACGATAATTATCATCGAAAAGAGTATATCCCCCCATAACTATTTTACCATCAGTTTGTATCGCTATTGAGTTACATATATCACCGCTACTTGCAGGAGCTATTGTACTAAAATACATTGACCCAAGAGTGCCAAATGTTTGATCAATAAGGCCATCAAAGTTAACTGTTTTTTGCATAGTGCTTTGAATGTATGAATTTGAGCTATTAGTATTGAAGATTATTTTGCTTGGGCTAAGAATGTTTCCATTATAATCTGAGCACACAATCATGGCTGGAATCGTTAAAAAGAGCGTTATTAGTAACAGCTGATTTATGTTTTTAAGCTTTTTATTTGCAAACATTTTTTCCTTTTTTTTTATACAAAAATTACGAATAGATTCCTGCACCAACCGCTGCATATGATGCTTGATAGCTCTGTAAAGTCATAGGGTTAATGAGCTGTGCGGCTGCAAATTTAAATCCGCTAGAATACGTATAGCCACCCATAACTATTTTACCATCAGCTTGTAGTGCAATTGAACTACATCGATCATTTTGACTACCAGGAGCTATTGCATCAAGATACACTAGGCCATCATCTCCAAAGGCTATATTAAAGGAACCATCTACATTAAGCCGGGCTACAGCAAATCTATAATTAAAATTAACCTGAGTATATCCACCCATAACTATCTTACCATCAGGTTGTATCGTTATTACTTGACACCTATCATTACCGCTATCAAGAGCTATAGGATTTAAAAAATACATTAAGCCATTATTACCAAAGCTTACATCAGATGATCCATCAACATTAAGTCGAGCTGCTGCAAATCTATACTGTGAATTACCATCAGCATAAGTAAATCCCCCCATAACTATCTTACCATCAGCTTGTAGCGCTATTGAGTTACACTGATCATACTGACTACCAAAAGCTATAGGATTCAAAAGATACATTGAGCCATTATTGCCAAAACTCAAATCAGGTGAACCGTCAGTATTAAGTCGTGCTGCTGCAAATCTATAACTAGCATCAGTGAGAAAAGTATATCCCCCCATAACTATCTTACCATCAGGTTGTATCGCTATAGAAAAACATAAACCAAAAACTATTCCATTAAGATAGAGTGAGCCATTATCACCAAAACTGCTATCAAGAGACCCATCAATGTTAAGTCGAGCTGCTGCAAATCTATAATGTGTATTACTATCAGCATGAGTATATCCCCCCATAACTATCTTACCATCAGCTTGTAGTGCTATTGAGTTACACTGATCATACTGACTACCAAAAGCTATAGGATTCAAAAGATACATTGAGCCATTATTGCCAAAACTCAAATCAGGTGAACCGTCAGTATTAAGTCGTGCTGCTGCAAATCTATAACTAGCATCAGTGAGAAAAGTATATCCCCCCATAACTATCTTACCATCAGGTTGTATCGCTATTGAGTTACACAGATCATACTGACTACCAGGAGCTATTGGATTCAGATACACTAAACCATTATTACCAAAACTCACATCAGGTGATCCATCAGGATTAAGCCGAGTGGCAGCAAATCTACGATAATTATCATCGAAAAGAGTATATCCC
>CANNMA010000045.1 GCA_947505805.1 bacterium | reverse complement strand
GCTATAATAACATGTTAAAAAAATAAAAAAAATTATCATTGAATCTAAAAATTTTTAATTATGCTACAAAGCATTAAAAGCAGTCTTTTGCTGTTACTGTTTCCCAGCCATCTTTATTTTGAATAGATTCACTGTCATCTTTTAAAGCATCTCTTAATAAAAAAATTTTTTCCCTTCTTGCTTCTTTAATAAAATCAGCCAACTTAGGAGTAAAAGTTAAAAAAGTTGGATTATAACCAGACATAGACATTGGTAAGTAATACGCTAAAAATTGTAAATATGATGATTCATTTAAAATCTTTTCAGAAAAAAGCTTCCCATAAATTTGCTCAGAAACTTTAAATGATTCTATTTTTTGAATTCCTTGAGCAACATCAATTAAAGCTTGCTCTACCTCAAAACTATTGATAGAAGCTATTTTCTCTGGATCCTGAAAAAAAACAGTTACCGCATCAGGCCATTGTGCTCTAATAGCTAAACACAATGATGTAGATGATAATAGGCATCCTTTTTTTGGAAGCGACTGAATTAAAAAAGATAATTGCTTAATTATTTTATCAGCTTGATCATTGTTAACCATATACTCTTCAATACAATCTTGAATATCAACCTCTGAAACTTGATATCCAATCAAAAGTTCTTTTGCTGTATCAAAATCAAGAGCATGCATTGCTTGATAAAAACAATTTCTACACATTGGACGAGGAATTGTTTTTTCAAATCCATTCAGCAAAACTTGAACAGCATGATGGTTTTTTGCAGCTACTGCATATTCTAATGGAGTTTTTCTAATTGACCTACTTGGGAAAAAATCAGATGACCATTCACCAGAAAACAGATTTTCTCTTAGCACATTGATATTGCCTTCAACAATAGCTTTTTTATAAGAAATATCTTTTTCAGAACTATCTGATTGAGAAAGAAGCGCACCTTGGATATCCACTATAAAACAGGCCATTACTATAACAAAAACTCCTCTACCTATAAATTGCATTATTCCAATATCACTTTCATTAAAAATATATAAAAAACGTTGCTCTCATTATATGCCTCTTCCCGTAACATATAAATCATGTTACGGTAACAGAAAGCGATATAAGACAAAAATTCTTTACTCTAACAGCCTACAAAAAATAATTATTGTACCTCCACATTCTAAAAAAAGACGTCTTCCATGAAAAAAATTATTCTTCTTTTATTAGTAGCTACTGGGACAACTGGATACATTACCTATCAGTACTTAGCAAAGAATTCTCTTACTCCCTCAGATTTTTCAAAAACACTCATTGTTGGAACCTGTGATGACTACCCTCCCTATAGCTTTAATGATAATGGTAAAATCGTAGGATTCGATATTGATGTGATACATGAAGTAAGTAGAAGAATGTCAGTACCTCTTGAACTTAAAAATATGTCGTTTGATATTTTGCTTCTTGAGCTACAACGTGGAACGGTCCATGTTGTTGCAGCAGGGCTTACAGCTACCCCAAATCGTGCCGAAAAAGTACTTTTTACAAAACCATACCTTGAGGCAGATCCACTTCTTGCAGTGGTTGTATCAGGAAACAATGCTCTTCCTCTTGAAGGGAAACGGATTATAGTTAATGAAGGATATACTGCAGATCAGTATCTTTCAGGAAAACCAAATCTTACTCTTGCCCGAGTTGAATCAGTCCCTGAAGCACTACTTGCTCTTTCTCAAAACAAAGCTGATGTCTTTGTTATTGCACAAAGCGCCTTTCAACCTGTTTTAAAAAATAAAAAAAATACTGACTTTTCCTACACAGTTCTTGAAGGCATAGAAGAAAACTGTGCACTTGCAGTATCAAAAAAATACGCTGAAATACATACAAAAATAGAAGACGCTCTCCAAGAACTTTCTGAAGATGGCACTATTGAAGATTTAAAGAAAAAATGGGGACTTTAATGGGAATCGATTTTATCTTACTTCAAAAAATTTTCCCCTTGTTTGCAAAAGCATCAATTAATACGTTAATTATTGCTTTTTGCGCAACCCTTATTGGGCTTTTTGGTGGAATTATTCTGGCACTTGGACAGCGCAGTACACAAAAATTCTTTAACTACTTCGCATCATTATACATTATGATTATCAGAGGAACCCCGATGATCGTACAGATCGTTTTTTTATACTACGCGCTCAATCTGCCAATACCTCCCATTTGTATCGCTATCCTAGCAATTGGCATAAATAGTGCTGCTTACATTAGCCAAACAATCAAAACAGGCATTCAAGCAGTCCATAAGGGTGAAATTGAAGCTGCTTTAGTTATGGGATTTTCAAAAGGACAAATAACTCAATACATCATTTTGCCACAAGCATTTCGGGCAATCTTCCCATCACTTGGTAATGAATTTGTAACTTTGATTAAGGATTCAAGCCTTGCATATATCATTGGAGTACACGAAATTTTTAAAGAAAGCCGAAATCTTGTTTCAACAACGTATGATGTTGTTACGGTATATGTTGCCGTTACACTTTTTTACTTTACCATTACTACTATCATAACCACGCTCCTAGAACACTATGAAAAAAATATGGAAAACTCATGTTAACATTACAAAAAGTTACAAAGGTATTTAATGACACTATCGTTCTTAATGAAATAAATCTTGAAGTTAAAAAAGGGTCTATTGCATTACTGCTTGGATCATCAGGAGTTGGTAAATCAACCCTATTACGAATATTATGCGGTCTTGAAACAATTGATTCTGGTACAATACTGCTTGATGAGGCCCCTTTAGCAAAAAAACTTCATTCAATTGGAATGGTTTTTCAGCAATTTAATCTCTTTTCTCACTTAACTGTTATACAAAATATAACGTTTCCGCTTGAAAAAGTACTCGGGTATTCTCATAAGACTGCTCAATTACTAGCCCTTGAACTTCTTCATAAATACGACCTTGCTGACAAAGCAACCTTATGTATTAAAAGACTTTCAGGGGGACAAAAACAACGATTAGCACTCATTCGAACACTTGCCCTAAAGCCCACTGTTGTCTGCTTTGATGAACCAACATCTGCACTCGATCCTATTCTTACAACTCAAGTTGCTGAAACAATTGCACAACTTGCACATGATCAATTTACTATTGTTGTAACAACTCATGACACAATGCTCGTTGAAAAACTTCCCTGTACTATCTATCTCATGAAAAAAGGATCAATCCTGGAATCAGCATCATCCTATGAATATTTAAAAAATCCCGAACGATTTACTCATATCAATAATTTTATTAAAGGCCATCAAATAGAAATAGAAAAAAATCATTTTAAGCCTGACCTATAGATCTTTTTAAGCTTGACAACCAAGAAGTGCAATGTTAGAATCGCCATCAACTTTTGAAATTTAAAAACGTCCCTAAATGAACAGTGCTTCGGCATTGTTCACCCCCCTAACCCTTCAGCTTAGTCTTAAGTTGAGGGGCTTTTTTTTCGTTATTTTTTTATGCGCACTTAGTCCACTCGAATGGATCAACTGCTACATCACCAATACGCATTTCCCAATGAAGATGATAACCATTGGCATAACCAGTTTTTCCAAGCTTTCCTACTGGATTGCCTTTTTTAACATGACTGCCAACTTCTATATCAGGCGCAAAAGAATCTAAATGAAACAAAAGAGAAAAAATGCCACACCCATGATCAATAACGACCGTATTGCCACTAAATCCATAACGTTCTTTAATAATAACAACACCGTCTTGAGGCGCCCAAATAACAGAGCGTGGATGATTAACAATATCAATAGCTTTATGGGCATAACGTCCACGAGCAGTCGTTGTACGAATAACTCCAAATTCAGTGGCAACACGAAGCACATCAGTGGGAGTGCAAAATTGCCCCTGCCATAATTTTTCTTGTGGAGATTTTTGAGCAAGAGCAAATAATTGGTCATTTAACAATGTTTGTGAAAGACCTAGTTCTTTTTGTTGATTAATATAATCATCTGACACAACCAGATTGCCTTTTTTAAAAGGAAAAGGGACAACTTGAATTCGTCCTTCAAGCGTTACTACATTTTCAACTTGATCCATACAATTAATAGTAAAAAGATATTCATTTGGAACCTCTTCACAATCAACAGGAATATACGCTTCATAAATTAATGAACCTGGTTTTTCTGGAACACAAATAAATGTTTTACTAAACGCATTCACTTTTGCTTCTTTCAAGGGTTTGCTTACCTGGAATTGCAACATAACCGTTCTTCCTTGAAAGACTTTAATATCAGGATTTTGCTTTACAAAAGCAGCCTGCAATGGCGCATTATCAACATTAAAACCAAAGTCTTTAGCTATGGTATTTTTATGAAAAGCTCCATCAATTGCTGTTATTTTAAGATCATGCTTACCATTTGTTAATGTTCTTGTGTTAATAGTAAATGGATGTTCAAAAGAAGATTTGTTAATAGAAAAATTATAAATTAAAGGAGTTCCATCAAGAAAAACAGAAATTTTTCCCACTTTATATGAATGTGATCCATTTAAAACACAAGAAATATCTCCTGCGTAATAATTCCCACCAACAACTCCCGAGATAAGAAGTTCAGGACAATTTTTATCAAAAAAATAATGATACGTATTCTTACCCGCCCATAAAAATATCCCTATAACTACAGCCCATACTAAAAATTGCAATTTTTTCATCGATGCCTCTTTTTTACATAATCTATTTTGTTGACATATATCATACAAATAAAGGATACAAAAAAAACATAGTTATGAACAGAAAAACAACGTTAGGAAATGTTAAAAATGATGCGTACTATTGTTTTTTATCGCCTCTTTACTCTTCTTCTTCTTGCGGCCTTCATAGCCAATTGTTCAGACACGCCAAAAATCAGTTCTCCTGCAGCTTCATATTGGACTGGAACATTTACCGGAATAAACGGCCCAGCTGTTCAAATTACTATTCCTTCTTCATCTTCAGGAGGGCCTTTTCAAGCAGCAACAGTTATAAATAGTTCATCGCAAACTACAACAACAAATCCTTTTCTTCTTAATCAAACACCCATAACTCAACAAGTTGTACAATCTACTGCACAATCAATAGCACAACTTCTTGATAATGATTCGGTCCCTCTTTCTCAAAAATTAAATGCTACCTTAACAACAAATACCACTATTGGTGGCAACTCCATGAAGTCAAATCCAAAAACTAGGCTTCGAATAACTCCTGCTGCAAATGCGATCAATAATTTAACAAATGTCAGCTTTACCCAGGTACAACAACAATTACAAACTCCCATTAAACCAATTTTCCCCCCCGGTTCTGATGTTGCAAATGCATATCAAAATTTTATGAATGCTCTGCAGTCGGCTCCTGGTTTTTTGCCTATCTTTAAAAAAATACATATCACAGCGCTCCATCAACTGTATATGTACCTTACAGGCATTTACACATCACTAAATATGACTCACATAGATGATCTAAAAACCTATATGGTTACAGAAAAAAAATACTGTCTTAATAAAAAAACACTCATAATTAACCATCTTTTACAAGTAATTATGGCTCAACTTAATCAAGCATTACGAGCAACAATGCCTGGAATGCCTGAACAATATGCAATTGCTGGCGGAATGACATGTATTCAATCTGATAAAATAAGCAATCCAAATATGTTTATTCTTGATCTTGAAAAATCAGTTCTTGCAACATTAGGCCTTACAAAACTTGATCCTTCAAAAATCATGGCCACGAGTCTTGCATTAAAAAAATATATTTCTCTTTTAAACATCGAAGAATCGACAGATCTACAAGCAGGGGTCACTGCACTTGGAAGTTCAGATTTTTCAAGCAATAATCTTTCAGAAAAAGAAGCCGCTGCACTTGTAAGTGCTTTACAAAAAATTATTTCATTTTTAGGAATACAACAACTGACAGGACAACTTGCAAGTATTACAGCGCTGTTTAAATCACCGTCTAATGGGAACCAAATAACAACCGAACAAGTTGCCCAATTACAAAGACTTATTGCTCAATGTGTCTACGCAGCACCTCTCAATGATGAAATTCAACTAGCACAAACATTTGCTGAACTTCTTGGAAATGGTACAGGAAAGCCAAGCGCTACCCCTCTTACTACTAATCAACTAAAAGGCTTAAAGGGTATTTTAGGGTTTATTTTACAACGATATGAAGAAGCAGCAACAACACAAGTTTCTCAAATTTTACAAGTTTTTGGAGAACTCAATCCTACGTATCAGGTTCTTTCTCCATCACAATCTATAAAACTCAAAACACTTGCTCAATCAATGCTTCCACTGCCAACACAAAACAACTCTACTTCTTCATCTACTAATACCTCACTCATGCTTGAAAATATTACCGACACTCAAAGAGCTTTGCTTGCCTATGGATTATGGATTTTTAGTAATTCAGGACAAAATGTATCAACAACTCAACAACAAACATTGCAATCAATTGCTATCCCTTTAAAAGAACAGGGAATGGCGTACGCTAATCTTTCGCCAAGTCAGCAACAAGCTTTTAATCTTGCATTAACCTCTTTTAGTAACTATCAATTGCCCCCTTTAAGTGCCGCTGATTTTGGCAAACAAGCGCAAAAAAGTCTTGCTCAACTTAATCCTTCATCAACCGAACAGGACCGAGAAGCTGATATTGCTAGTGCCCTTGCACTTATAGGTTCAAGCACCTTTACCTCATTTAACCAGCTCACTACAGAGCAACAGATTCTACTGTTACAACTCTTTCAAATGGTAGACCAAGTATTTGAAACAAGAAGGCTTCGGCATACTGAGCAATCAACAGAACTTAAGTATCTCTTTACTGGTAGTCAGGCAATGGAGAATAGCCTCTTTACCTCAATAAGTTCAGGACAATACGAAGCATTAAACGCAATTGATCAACTCCTTGAATCAGGCAGAGCAACTATTTCATGTGCTACTATTGCAGCAGTAACACCTCCAAGTTCTGTTGATAGCAAAAATGCAAAAGCCTGGATGGCTCCACAACAAGCACTGTTACGTCTTTTTACTTTGCCAGTAAAACAAAATCCAACGCTTAAAAAACCTGCCCCTCTTAAAACCTCATACCTCACTATTTTGCTTCAGCTGAGAAAACAGCACTTTCAAGACCCGGCATTAGAAAAAGTTGTCAATACAATCAGCCCATCAGAAAAATCGATATTACAAAACACACTCACCTTACTTTCTGGAACTACTTTTTCAATTTCTCAACTTACTACTACTGCGCAAACGCTACTCACATCATTGCTAACCCGCTATAAAACAGCTCTTACAACAACCGCCCCCATTCAACGCATCTCTTCTCTTTCAAACCCAAATGAAAACGCTCTCCAAACAGTTTGTAATGTAATCCAAGCAACTCATTTAAACATAAAAATGCGCGGGTCATTTTTATGGGCACTCAATCAATACCTGACATTCTTTAATCTGTACGCTAAAACACTGCAAACAGTCTCTTCTGATAGCGAAACTCCTTCTTACATAGGATTAACTCAATTTGCTACCTATGCCCAAAATATTCAAAAAACACTTGAATACGAATCTACAACAGATGGAATTGCGCAACTTATTTCAAAAACAAACCCTCCACTTTTTTTCTATGATCCAGCAACATTCCGCGGGATTCGGCTTCTTCCTAAATTGGCCCTTCTTGTCGAAAAAAGTAGTACTGCTCCTTACCCAACGTTTGGTATAGAGCAAGCAATTTGCCCTCCGGATCAAACAGTTCCGGATCCAATCACAGGTGTTCCTGTTAGTAATTACACCAATCTTGGGCCAACATTTGGATACAATAAATTCTTTTTTTTAGAAGCTCCATCAACAACGCAACTAACAGGCCTTACTCCACAACAACAAACAAATCTTGAACTGGCTGCCGCAAAAACAGAATTAACGGGAACTCTCCCTTCATGGATTACAAAAATTACTGAACTATCCTCCAAAGGAACAACCACACTCTACGAACCAAACAACATTCCGAATGATAGCATTACCGGGTTCTATTTAAATTTGCCGACCTTTCAAAAAGATCCAAATAATTCAGGAAACTCCCTAATCAGTCTTTTTGAACAACCAATCATTGCTCAACCTGATTGGCTTAATAGATCTGGTACAGGAGATCAAAATTCTTGGTCTGGAGTCATTCCTAAAAATTCAGCTGGCGCCATTACCATGCTCAGAGGATGTTTAGGTGACTTTGAATCTGTACTTGATCTGAATATTTTTGACCCCTGCTTAACTATCATCTTTAAAAAAGCTCTTGCCCTTTCAGCCGATCCAAAGGACGCAACCGCTGGAACCTATAGCTCTTCTGAAACAGCACGTTGTGCTGCTTATATGACTGAAAAACAAGCGCTGATTAAAGAACAGGCAAGTACTGGTACAACAGCTACAACACCAACAGGCGAGCAAATCACAACTCCTAATGTTCCTTCAAATGCAACCATTCCCACAACTCAAGCAAGTGCTATTTCATCAGCAGAAGGGACAAACTAATGAAACATATCAAACTTTTTTTACTTGTTATAACCACATGCAGCTTGATTAAGGCTCCCTATCCCTCTAT
>CANNMA010000044.1 GCA_947505805.1 bacterium | reverse complement strand
CTAAAATACGTTCTGGTATTCTGTTCATCAGCGTCCTTTTTTTATGGTTTTTAGTTTTATCAAAATCAAAACTACTCTAAAAAAGGACGCTTGTTTATTTACAAATTAATTTTCGTATAAGCTCTAAGAAAGAAAAAATGACAAAAAAAGAAATTAAGCAGCTCTTTCTTAATGAGCTCTATGAACCATATAAAAACTGTAACGCCTGTCCGCTAGGCTCACTGGGACGCAAAAAGGTTGTGTTTGGCCGTGGAAACCCGGACGCAAAGCTTATGCTCATAGGAGAAGGGCCCGGCAGAGATGAAGACCTGCAGGGAATCCCATTTGTAGGCAGGTCAGGAAAGCTTTTAACCACAGTATTAGCATCTCTTGGAATTGAAGAATCTGAAGTTTATATAACAAATATTGTAAAATGTAGACCCCCCAAAAATCGCACTCCGTCACCAGAAGAATCAAATACATGCATGAAAACACTCCTTGAAAAACAACTTTCGATTGTTCAGCCCCTGGCAATATGCACACTAGGAACATGCGCAACAAAAACCCTTTTAAAAAGCTCTTTAGAAATATCAAAATTGCGCGGCACCATTCAAAGCTACCTCTCAATACCTGTTATACCTACCTATCACCCGGCTTATATCCTAAGAACACCCAAAAAACTTCCTGTATTAGCCGATGATCTTAAGCTTGCAATAAAAGAGTCTAAAATTCAAATGAAAAATAATTTTATAAAATAAAAACTCGAGCAGAAATGCTTTTCTTGTCACATTGCAATGTTGATAACCTGTCGATAACCTGTCGATAACCTGTCGATAACTTTTTAGAAGCTTGTTTTTCAAAGATTTTAGCCCCCCACTATAGAGCCTCCCAATAAGGCTTTATGAGAAAATTTTTTTTAAAACATCTATCTAGAGGTAACTTGCAGAGTTATCAACAAGTTATCGACAGGTTATCAACAATTTTTTGCCAGTTATCAACAATGGTTTTTGTTGAGGATAAGGGCTTTAGAATAGAAAATTGAACCAAAAAACTCAGAGTTATCAACAATTTTAGCCCAACACCCATTATTATTAATTTAAAATAATATATATATATAATAATAAGCGACCTGTTAAACACATTTTTCAATAACGCAGGAGTTTTAGTTTGTTCAAAACAGTTCCCATTTTTTTTTGTTGTGGTACACTGCTTTTCATCTAAACCATAAAATTAAGTCGTTTTTGTATAATCCCTAAGTAGGAAAATTGGTGAAGCTTTTCGAAGTTATAGATGCGCTTGTAGAAGAAAGAGGCCTAGATAAAGAAGCTCTTTCTGAAATTGTATGCGAAGGAATGTTAGCCGCTTTTCAAAAGCGCTACCCTGAATCTGCCATTAGAGTTGAGCTGGACAAAAAGTCTGGCGAGCTTGTTGTGCAAGTTGAAAAAGAAGTTGTAGCTGCTCCTGAAGATGAAGAGTTGCAAATTTCTTTACGTAAAGTTCGCGCAATCGAAAAAACTGCCGAAATAGGCGATAAGATTTGGGTTCCATTTGAAAAGCCAATTGGCCGCATAGAGATTTTAAGAGCGAAACAAGTCATTGCTCAACGCATTAAAGAAGTTGAGGCTGCAGAGATCTACAATGAGTTTAAAGACAAAGAGGGCTCTATCTTGCAGGGGGTTGTTCATAAGGTTGAACAGAATGGTGTTCTTGTTAAAATCCAAGAGTATCTAGCTTTTCTTCCCCGCTCATTAAGTGTTCCGGGTGAAAAATATTCAGCTGGGTTTCCTATCCGAGCGCTTTTGAAGGAAGTTTTGGTTCAGCCACGTAATGAAAATCAACTTATTTTAGACAGGGCGTCCTCTATTTTTGTTGAAAAGCTTTTTGCAGTTGAGATACCTGAAGTATTTGAAAAGCTTGTTGATATAAAAAGGGCTGTTAGAATACCTGGCTATAAGACTAAGATTGCTGTAACGTCAAACGATTCAAATATTGATCCTGTGGGTACTTGTGTTGGTGTGGGCGGCGTTAGAATTAAGCCTATTTTAAAAGAGCTTGGCATTGAAAAAATTGATATTATTGCTTGGACCGAATCGATTGAAGTGCTTGTAAAAAATGCATTAAAACCTGCGGAAATAAACAGAGTGGTTGTTGATGATGACGGAAGAAGCGCTCTTGTGTGGCTTGACGATGATCAGCGCTCCCTTGCAATAGGCAAAATGGGACAAAATATTGCATTAGCTTCCCAGTTGACTAGTGTTCAAATAGAGTTAGTTCAAAGTTCTTCTGAAGATTTAGACAAAAAATTAAGCGCAGAGTTTTAAAAAAAAGAGAGCGATAGGTGGTGTGAGCATGCGTATTTACGAATTTGCCAAAGAACATAACCTTACCAGTAAAGAGATTATAACATTTTTAGAGGCCCAAGGTTTTGATTGTAAGAGCCATATGATGGTGATTGATGATCAAATGCTCAAAGCGATAAAGAAGCAATTTTTAAAAAAAATTGTAGCCCCTGCTGAAAGTAAAATAAATTCTTCTAAAAAAAATAAAAGTGCTGAAAAAATTGTCATAAAAAAAGATTCGAAACAAAAGAAAGAGTCTTTAAAGCCTGTAGAATTACAGGTAGACCAGATAGTAGAAAAATCAATAGAAGAGCCTCTTTTAGTGGTTAAAAATATAGTTAAAGAGAAAGAGTTGATGCCTGTTTTGGAAAAGCAGTCTTTGGTTCAAAAACAAAAAGAACAGAAAAATTCAAAACTATCCAATCACGTGGGGGGTTCATCAGTGAATAATCATCATAGGGGCAAACAAGTAGCGGCGCCCGCTCAGGCTGTTGTTCTTAAAAAACAAAATTTTAGCAAAGCCCCTTCTGAGAAGTTGGTTATAGAAGAAATTAGTCTTCTGGAGACTCCTCTTGTGATTAGGCCTTTAACGGTCGTTGATTTTTCTGTAAAAACGGGAAAACCTGTCAGCGAAGTTATTATTACGTTATTGCGTAGTGGAGCTGCTTGTAATAAAAATTATTTGCTCTCTGAAGAAAAAGTTCTTGAATTAACAAGAGCTTATGGGCTAGAGACAATGAAAGCTTCAGCAGCTTTAAAACCATCAACTGGCGTTGCTGAATCTGGACTACGTTTAATAAAAACAGGTAAAGAGCGGCTGCCAATAGTTGTTGTAATGGGGCATGTAGATCATGGCAAAACAACCTTGCTCGATTATATTAGAAAAACACGAGTAGTTGCTCGTGAAAAGGGTGGAATTACTCAACATATAGGGGCATACGAAGCACATACTCCTCAAGGGAATATTGTTTTTCTTGATACCCCAGGCCATGAAGCTTTTTCAAAGGTTCGTCATCGTGGAGCATATGTCGCAGATTTAGGAATTCTTGTTGTTGCTGCTGATGATGGTGTTATGCCACAAACAGTTGAATGTATCAAAGCTTTAAAAACACTTGAAATCCCTATTGTTGTTGCTATTAACAAGATTGATAAAGTTGATAAAATTAAACTTGAAGTAGTAAAGAGACAGCTTTCTCAGTATGACTTGTTGCCGGAAGAATGGGGCGGAACAGTTGTTTGTTTGCCTATTTCTGCTAAAGAAGGTACAGGCATAGATAGCTTGTTAGAAATGATTATCTTACAATCGCAAATGATGGATCTTCAGGGCGCTTTGGATCAGCCAGGAGAAGGGTACATTCTCGAATCAAAAATAGAAAAAGGTAGAGGTTCTGTAGCAACAGTAATTTTTAGGCATGGCGTTGCTGCTGTAGGAAGTTTTTTTATTGCAGGCGATACGGTTGGTAAAATTGTTTCTTTGCGGAATTCGTCTGGAGCACTTTGTCAAAGTGTTGGTCCATCCACTCCTATTATTATAACCGGTTTTGATAAGCTTCCTTCTATAGGTAGTCTTTTTAGAATTGTTGATGAAAAAGAATATAAAGCAAAATCTACTCA
Source organism: bacterium (assembly GCA_947505805.1). Taxonomy (GTDB): domain Bacteria; phylum Babelota; class Babeliae; order Babelales; family CAIQNR01; genus CANNBR01. The sequence goes on along the minus strand of CANNMA010000044.1, from coordinate 4,746 downwards.
TAGTGATTCTGCAAGTTCTACGGTTCGCAAATCAACATTATCTGTTGCAGCGTCTACGCCGGGAGTTTTGAATTTGATCGTCAAAGCGGAAGGTAATGCATCATTAGAAGCTGTTCTTGATGGTATAGATAAAATTTCAAAACAAACAAAGCAACCATTTTTTATGGTACATAGTGGTGTTGGAAGTATTACAGAAAATGATGTTATGCTCGCTGAAACATCAAGCTCACACATTATAGGTTTTGGTGTTAAGGCCGATCATAATGCGCTTTTGTATGGCAAAAAAGTAAAGATTGATATAAATCTCTTCGATATTATTTATCGTGTTTTTGAGGACATTGAAAAATACATTAAAAAACACGAAGAAGTAAAAAAGATTATTGTTAAAATTGGTGAAGCAGCCGTTCTTAAAGTATTTGATGTCAAAAAGTTTGGCATTGTAGCAGGTTCTTATATTAGGGATGGCAGATTTTCTGAAAAAGGCAGCGTTAAGATTTGGCGCGGTAAGAAAATGGTTGGTGAAGGAAAAATTAAAAGCTTACAACGAGACAAGAAGAGTGTTAAGGAAGTCCATTCTGGATTTGAGTGTGCTTTTTTAGTTGATGGATTTGAAGATTGGCAAGTTGATGATAGAGTAGAGTGCTTCTTGGAGGTTACTCAATAAGAATATCAACTAAAAAGGGAGTACTATGAATTTTGAGGTGATAAAAATATTTTTTATTTCCTTCCTTTGTACTTTTTTGTCAGTTCCAATTTTTCAGTTTTTAGCTTATAAGTTTTTTATTTTAGATACTCCCGATGGAGTTTTAAAACGACACAATAAAGTAACTCCATACTTAGGGGGGTGCGCTGTCTATCTAGGGTTTATAATTTCATTTTTATATATGCGCTCTTATTCCAGGGAGTTGTTGTCTTTAGTTTCTGGCCTTACTGTTTTATTATTGGTAGGGCTTTTAGATGATATTTACACAATGAAGCCTAATCAAAAATTTTTAGGACAATTGCTAGCAGTAGGAATTTTTTTATTAGGAGGTTTTTCTTTTAATGAAATTTTTTTACTAAAAACATTTCCTTTTTTAGAGGTTGCCCCTATAGGGGTTTTTTTATTGCTAAAAGTGGCATCTGTTTGGTGGATTTTATCAATTATAAACGCGTTTAATCTTGTCGATATTATGGATGGTCTGGCGACAGGGATAGCCATTATAGCACTTATTTCTTTTATAGTGGTGGCTGTTTTTTATGGAAAACAGGAACAAATACTTTACATGGTTACATTTTTAGGTTCTTTGGTGGCATTTTTTTTATATAATGCTCCTTCGGCATCTATTTATTTAGGCGATACGGGATCTCTTTTGATAGGGGGATTTTTGGCAATAGTACCCTTTGTACTTGACTGGGGTAAAGAAGAAGCATCGTTGATTAATTATATTATTTTCCCAACCATTCTTATGGTTCCCATATTAGAACTTATTTGTTTGATTGGTATTAGAAGTTATAAATGCCTACCTGTTTATTATGGCAGTCCGCATCATTTTATATCTTATCTAAAAAGAAAAAATTGGAATTCCAATTTTATTTTAACTATTACATTAATTGTTTGCTCGTTATTTGGTAGTATTTCTATTGGTGTTGCAAGTGGAGTTTTTAATGTTTTCTACTTTTTTATATTTGTTGCAATGATGCTGTTTGCATGGGTAAAGTTCATCTATTTTTGATAGAGCTTGTATTGATCAGCTCAAAAGCGTTGCTTTTTAAAAATAAAAGAGGCTTTTTTGTTGTTTTTTTAAAAATAAAAGCGCGCAACAGTCTTTGTTGCTGCGGTAACGTTGCTAAATTTTGATGTTGCTTTTTGGGTATATTGCAACAAAATAGACTACGTTTACTAATAATTTTCCTAGGCTTTGGTTGCTGGGGTGGTTATATAAAAACACTGCGTGTAAAAATGAGGAAAAAGACAATTCATTTTTCCTCATTTTTCTTTTTAAGTGATAAGTTCTGTTATTTCTTATTTTGATAAAATCATATTTATCAGTTTTCCCATGTTTTGTTTATCGTCCTCTAGGGAGCTTTTAGGAGTTTCTAGTATTTTTGGAATAGCGGCAAGAGCAGGATCATTCATCAAAAAAGAGAATCCTTCTTTCCCAATAAGGCCTTCTCCAATATTTTCATGCCTATCGACATGGCTACCACATTCTTTTTTTGAATCATTAAGATGAATAGCTTTTAACTGTTCAATTCCAAGCATAGTATCAAATTCAGACCAAAGTTTTTCATAACCTTTTTTAGTACTAATATCATATCCAGCAGCAAAAACATGACAGGTGTCAAGGCAAATTCCCACTCGATTTTTATCTTTTATGAGATTTCGAATAGCTGCTAATTCAGCAAATGTTTTACCAATTGTTGTTCCTTGCCCGGCCATTGTTTCCAAAAGAATCATAGTTTTTCCTGGAACATGGTTAAAAATTTTTTCAATGCCATGAGCTATAGATTGTATAGCTACTTCTGGGCTGGAGGTTGTGTAGGATCCTGGATGCAAAACAAGATAAGGTATAGCAAGATCTTCACATACGAGCAGTTCTTTAGTTGCAGCGATAACTGATTTGCGAAAAATATCTGGATCAGGTGAGCCTAGATTTATTAAGTAGCTTGCATGAGCAATAACAATTTTAACAGTAGAATTTTTTTGCCTTTCTTTAAACTTTTTTATCTCTTCAGGCGATAGTTCTTGTGAAGACCATTGGCGGTTACTTTTAGTAAAAATCTGTATTGCTGTGCAGCCAATTGACTCCCCTCTTGTAATGCTTTCGGATAATCCGCCTGCAATTGACATATGTGCTCCTAAGAGCAATTTTTCTATATATTTCATAGGAAATCCTTTTTTTAAAATTCTTAAAGTGCCTATAGCCTACTCTTTGAGTAGTGATATGTTTTAAATAAAAAAAATAATATTGTTCTAACTGTCCTCCTATTCTAATTTTTCATATGCTTATTGTTAACTGTTCTTGACAAAATGTTCTCAGAACATAGAATCTAAGCCATTTTCAAGCTTATTATCATTTATAAAATGACAATATTTCCTAAGGGAATCTATACATGAATATAAACAAAAAAGTTGTTATAGCACTAGTTTTTAGTTGTTTATTTGAGGTTCTTCTTTATGCAAGTCAAGATAAACAAGACAGCCTTTCTAAAAAAAATGAAAAACCATTACCTCAAGATATAATTTTTGTTTCTGAAGAAAAATATGATCCTTTGCCTTCCGTTGTCTATCGCTCAGGAAATAGGCTTCCTGATGAATATGAGTCACATGCTCTAGAGAGATCTATTCAAGGGAAAAAAATTATTTATAAAAACGATGATTTTGAAATGGCTATGAGTTGCCGAATTGAAAATCAGTTATATTCCAATATCTATACAGTCTTTTTGAAAAAAGGTATTCACGATAAATTAGTTCTTAATAAAACCACTGCTGATATGTCTTTTTTTACAAAAACATCTATTTCGCAATCTGCAGTTTGCTTGAGAAGTAAAGCGCTTTGGGGAAATAATACAACTATTTTTACTGGGGTAACATATCTTAAAGATTTGGGCGCTTTAGAGACTGGGCATAGTCATACATTTAGTGCAAATCTACCTTGGATTAGAGAGGTATGGGTTGATTTAGATATTACTAAAGCATGTAAAGTGACTGATATGCTTTCTCAAAAACTTACATTAGGAGCTTTTTCGTTCCAGCTCGGTCGAGGTATAGCATTAGGAGATATTTATAGAATAGATCCAACAGGAATTACTTTTTATCTTGATTTTACTGTTGATCAATATGCATGGGGGGCAAAGCTTTCAGGGAATTTAATTGATAATGATTTAAAGTATGACCTTTATTTATCGATTGATACAAATAAAAGTACAAGCCTTTCTGAAACAAATGCTCCAACGCAACTACAAGCATTCCAGCATCTTGATGCGTGGCCTGCTAGAGGAGCAGGAGTTATGAGATATATTCTTGCAGGTAGGTTTATTTTTACTCCATTAAAAGGTAAAACAAATCTCTCTTTTGAGCCTTATGCCTTGCATTATTCTGCTCCAGAAGTAGATATAGAATTTTTGGATGATGCAAAAGGCAATTTAACAACAGCGGGGCTTGCTGTTGAATTTATTTCCCCTCGATTTGAATGGGGTTTTGATTGTGCTAGTAATTTTGGCAATCAAAATGTAAGTGCATGGGATAGGAATGTTGTAATTCCGGTTAATGATCAAGGGTATGAGGCCTATGTGTATACAGAAGTTTTTAATGTTGATCCAAAAACTATAACTCCTACATCAGCAAATGCTGTTCTTTTTAATCCTTCTAATAGCGCACAAACAAAAGCTATTTTTAATGCTACTCCTGGCGAGTTATCTAATGGTAACACAATTACAGGAACTTCTTTTTATAATGGGTTGCATAGATTTAGGAATCAGCGGACTATTGGGCTTAGGGGTTATATGTGGGTCGGAGATATGAGTATAGCTCTTGTACCAAAACGTGTTGTGTTGGGGGTAACCGGTGGAATTACAACAGGCGCGTTAAATCCTTATCCAAATCCTTATGATCCATTAGCTGCAAATCCTCAAAAAAATTATTATGGATTTGTTCCTTTGCGCGCACTTTATTTTGGTAAAAGAGTATTAAGTTTTTTTGGTCTTGCTAATGGAGTTGTGAAGCCTCTTCCTGTACCTAATGCTGAAGAGCCTCAGCCAAAC
>CANNMA010000043.1 GCA_947505805.1 bacterium | reverse complement strand
CATCACGTAAATGAGCAATTGCATTCGCTCCACCAGTTGCACCACCTGAATACGCAACAAATCCAACAGGCTTACCGTTCCATTCTTTGTATAAAAGATCGAGCGCATTTTTAAGAACTCCTGGATAACTTGCATTGTACAAAGGAACTACGATGATAAAGGCATCTGTTTTTTCAACTGCTTCTGCCCATTTTTTTACTGCATGATCAGTAATTTCTTTTTGATTAACTGGTGCTATCGCATCATGCAAAAATGGCAGATTAAAATCACGTAGATCAAGCATTTTTACCGTAATATCATTTCTTTCTAAAAGTATCTTTTCTATATATGCACCAATTTTGTCTGATGAGCGCCCTTCACGAGTACTTCCTAAAACAATACCTACTGTTTTTACTTCTCCAAATTTTGGCATAGATCCTGATTTATACGACTTCATTAACAACAGCCCTCCTACGAAACCTGCTACTAGTGCTACAATAACAAAACGTAACACTTTAAAACTTTTAACATTCATACCTTAAATCCTTTCAGATACATGATGGCTTCTATCAGTTATACGATAGCCCTCTGCGCTCTTTATATAGCTTCATATTACGTTGTAAATGCGGTGCATCAGGAGTTACCTCTAAAGCCTTTTCAACTGCCCACTCACCAATTTCATATTCCCCCACATACCAAGCAGATATTCCTAAAATGTCATACCTTTCAAAATCGTACATCCACTTTTCCACAAACAAAATATCTTTTTCAGGATAAGGGATTTGAACAGCACGAGCAGCAAATAAGTAAGCCAGATGCATCTGATTTTTATTGAGATAATAGCGGGCTATTTTAATAAGTGGTTCTGCTCTTTGTGGACGCATTGCATACGCTTCAAGATAATGCTTAAGCGCAAGAGAGCATATACCTGAAAAATTATCTGAAGGAAGACGTTGAGCAACATTACCTAATCGAAATTGCGTCATAAAATTTTCTTCATCCCACCCTTGCATATCAGCACGTTTTTTATAGTACTTATAAGCATTTTCATAATCCCCAAGGCACTCATACACTTGAGCAAGATAAAAGACAGTACGAATATTATTAGGATCTTCTTCATGACTTTTTAATAATAATTCCCTATCGCGCTTCCATCTTTCAGCAGATTTTTCATACCCTTTGGAAGTCACGCGCCAATCAAAATATACAGTATGAGGGACGTTTTCTCCTGCTAATCCACTAACATACTCATGTACACATCCAACAAATCGAACACCCCTACCAGTTCGAATAAGTCGGGCAGTATAAAATTCGAGAGTAGAACTACGTATCGCAATTGAATAGCACGAATTATGATCAAATGCATGCTCAACACAAAATTGTAAAAGTCCTGTAACATTTCGAATATACCATTCAGCATCTGGCATGATCATAAAAGTTACTTCTGGAAAAATTTCTTCCGTAAGATCAAGAGCTTGATTACGAGAACTTGCAAAATCAATAAATGATGATTCTGCAACATACCCATTAGTAATTCCATGTTTTTTAAAAAATTCACGAGTAACATCTTGCGTTCCATCAGTAGAACCAGTATCAAACACTAAAAAATATTTGACTCCACCATCAACGTACGGCTGCAACGTATCAACAATAACAGTCACTTCATTTTTAACCATAATAACAACCGCAAGAAGCGAATTATCAACTCCATTGATATTAAAAACAAACAGCACTATCAAAAGAAATTTTTTATACATCTCATACTTTTTTTAAAAATTAGTTTTATAGTTTTGACACACAACTAACTTAACTGTTTTTGGATAAATAAAAAGAAATTTGATAAAAAATGGGCACTAAAAAACCGGCACGAATGCCGGTTTATTTTTTGGCTGGGGCGGAAGGATTCGAACCTCCGATGCCAGGACCAAAACCTGGTGCCTTACCGCTTGGCCACGCCCCAACTAATCTTTACATAAAAATTACGCACCAAATGATGAATAATCGTCAGCTTCTGAACCCATGGAATTTAATTTTCCAGATGATTCAAGAGACTTATATTCATTAATAATGCTTTCTTCGATGTGTTTGCGAGTTTCACCATTAAGTGGGTGAGCAATGTCTCTGAAAGAACCGTCTTTTCTACGACGTGATGGCATAGAAACGAACAATCCTTTTTCACCTTCAATGACTTTTAGATCGCGGACGATAAAGGCATTCTCAAAAACTATTGTTGCGTAAGCTTTTAAGCGTGTACCACTTTCTCTTGCAGGATAAATTTTAACTTCTGTTATTTTCATAATTATCGAACCTTTTGCCTCATGAATGGCCCACTACTCGGGCAAACCATCTGTCGCACCTTATAGTAATAGGACTCCATCGTTTTGTCAAACATCTGTGGACTTTATTTTTTCTAAAACTCTCAGCTTGGACGACCGACTGGAGGGGTTTTTAATAAGCTCCTCACTAGTTGGTGTCACAGGTCGCTGAAAAACAATGCTTCCTCTCCCTTCTTTTTCTATGGTTTTACAAAAATCTTTTACAAGACGATCTTCGAGCGAATGAAAACTGATACATGCCAAACGTCCTCCTTCAGAAAGGTACTGAAACGCTACTGGTAAAAATGCCGTAATATTTTCTAACTCTTTATTTACAAAAATTCTAAGCGCTTGAAAAACTTTTGTTGCTGGATGAATCGCTCCCTTATGCGCAGGGCCCACCGCTAACTCAACAACATGAGCTAACTGCAAAGTGGTACGAATCTTAGACTTTTTACGTTCATCAATAATACGACGAACAATCTCTTTTGCACGGCGTTCTTCACCATACATCCAAAAAATTTCACATAACTCACGTTCGGTAGCGTAATTAACTACATGCTCCGCCGTTGTTCTAAAATGCCCTAAAGACATTCTCATATCAAGTGGTGTGTCATTTAAAAATGAAAAACCATCAGAGGTATGAATTTGATCTTGCGAAGTTCCAAAGTCAGCAAGAATACCATCAAACTGTGGGAAATCATGCTTTTTACCAATTTTATACAAATGAGAAAAGCTGCCCCAAACCACACTAAATCTTCCTGCATACTGTTCTATCATCGGTTCAAGACGTTCAACCGCCTTCATATCCCAGTCAAGAGCAAACACCTTGACTGCTGGATCAGCATCAAGAAGAGCCTTACTGTGACCGCCGCCACCGCAGGTGACATCTAAAAAAACTTTTTGTGGGCCTGGGCGAAGAGCCAAAATAACTTCATCTACCAAAACCGATTTATGCTGAGAAAATAGTTCCATAAATTTATAAACGTACCTGTGTATCAACAAATTCTGCTATCACATTGTGCAGTTGCATTCCCCTGGAACCTTTAACCAGAACAACCGCATCATTCTCTAGCGTAGCAGATAATTTAGAAACAGCATCTTGCCAGATAGAAACTCGTTCAATTTTTATAGAAGACGGAGCAGTTTTTTCAATCCAAGCAACATTATCACCCACTAAAATGATATGATGTAAGGAAGAAATCTTTCTTAAAAATCGACCAATTTGCCTATGCCAAAAAGCACTTTTATCACCAAGTTCAAGCATATCCCCAATAATTGCTATTTTTTTACCTACCGCTTTCATAGATTCTAAAGCATTCAATGCAGCCTTCATACTTTCAGGAGATGCATTGTAACAATCATCAATCATGATTCCACGATAATTTTTTAAAGAGCATAACTCAAATCTACGTTTACGAACTGGAATTTGCTCAAGAGCCTTAACAATCGCTTGATCAGAAATGGCAAGCTGATGAGCCAAAGCAACAGAAGCTATAACGTTTTGAAGCATACCGCGATGATTTTCAGAAAGAGATACTCCATATTTTTTGTCATACAATTTTAAAATAAATGAGAGACCACCACCATCTAATTCCTTAATTTTGCGAGCCTGAATATTATTAGTAATCTTAAAACCAAACTTAACAATCGGGTGAGAATAACTCATGCCAGCAAGCAAAGATTGATCACCATTTATAATGCCAATATTATCGGAAGAAAACTGACTAAAAATCATTCGTTTTTCATACGCAATTGCAGAAAGCGAACCAAGTCCTTCCATATGACTATGCGCAATACACGTAATGAGTGCCGTAGTTGGTTTAAGCATAGCAACTATTTTTGCCATTTCACCTTGCTTACTAATACCTACTTCAAACAAAGCGCCTTCATATTCGTCACTCATGCGAGAAATAGTTAAAGCAACACCAATTTGAGTATTTAAATTTCCTTGCCCCACTAAAAACTTTTTCCCTGAACTTGCTACAATGTGAGCGGTTAATTCTTTAGTGGTTGTCTTTCCTACAGAACCAGTAATCGCTGCAACCGGATATATAAACCGAGAACGCCATGCTGATGCAAGAGCGATAAGTGCGTGTAAAGGATCGGGAACAAGAATTACTATTTTTTCTTTAGACAGCTCTTTCAAGAAAGGATCAAGAAGTAATTTTTTGTTACTAGCAACAAAAACTCCCGCACCTTTTTCTAGTGCAACTTTTAAAAAATCATGGCCATCAACTTTATTTCCAGATAATGCAAAAAAAAGATGGTCCTGTTCTAATTCCCGTGAATCTACACAAAACGTAAATGATCGATCAAAGGATCCTTGAATTATAACTGCTTCAGGTAAAATCTTTTGTAACCACTTGGCATCAAAATGCATGCTTATTTCTCCGCTTTTGCCTTAACATATTTTATTGATTTTTTCTGTAGAAAGAGTCGCCCGTTCTTGGTTATTTGTCAAGAAAAATAAGCCTCCAATAATATCCGATAATAACGGAATAAAGCGCTTTTCACAAAATTAAAAAATCAATTTACTTCAAAAAATTAAGCTTACATTATTTAAATAAATTTTACATTTGAAATATTTAAAATTAAGTGTATACTTATTAAAACAATATGAATTTTTTATAAATGAAAAAGGTTATACTATGAAAAAAATAAATACTTTTTTAGGCATGCTTTTTTGCATGCTCATGATAAGCTCACAAGCATATTCTGCTCAAGAATCAACAGAAGAAAATACAATCGATGATGATATTAATTGTGCTCTAAGTCCAGAAACAATTGCACTGCTACAACAAGCAGACATCAATCTTTTATTACCTTTTGCACCTAAACCTACAAATGATTGTGCAACTATTGAACGATTAGCACTTCAGAGATTTAGGACTAGAAATCAACAATCAGAAACCGATCCTATAGATCTTACTAAAGCCGCTTCTCTTATTAATCCTACTTTCAATTATCGTCAAATGAATGTTACCCAACAGCCGTCTACGGCAAATGATTTATTCGCAGGCATATTTGAACCTCATCCATCTTTTAATACTGATCTTACAAATAGTGCTGGACCGGTACTTTCTTCAGTATTTACAATGGATGAGTTCCAACCTGAGATTAGTTCTCTTGTACCAGCTGCAGCGTTTACTAGTAGCATGAACCAACCAACTCTGAGCACACATCAAATGCGTAGTCAAAGTTCATGTTCAGCCGGAATACACCCTAATGGACCTTGTGGATGCAAAGCACCCATAAGCCGATTGCTCCCAGAAGTTGATTTTTTTGAGACATGTGAATTTTTATCTGATCAAAATTTTTCTCTAGATGTATTTAGTGATCTTTCATCATTTTTTGCGCTTCCCACTACTACTGACATTGTAGAAGCTCAGTCAATACATCTTCCTGGCGATGCAACTGCCTTTGACACTGAATTATCTAAAATGAATCAGTCTCCAAAACAAGTTCACGATAGTAAAAAACCTCATGCATGCAATGAATGCCAGAAAAGCTTTGAAAGATCATCAGATTTAAAAATTCATGGACGCACCCATACTGATGAAAGACCTTATCAATGCAGTACCTGTCAGAAAAAGTTTAAACAATCACAACATTTAAAAAGACATGAACAAACTCATACTGGTGAAAAGACTTATAAGTGCAGTATCTGTGATGAAAGCTTTATACAATCACATCATTTAAAAAAACATCAAAAAACACACAATACGATTGGTACTCAATTACCTCACTATCAAAACTTACAACAGCCATCAGCAATGAGCACAAGTCATCCAGAGCAAAGCACATTCAGTAATAGCACGACTGAAGAAACAATTGAAACCACTCATCCAATGCTGTCAATGGCACCTGAAAGTAATCCATCTTCTAACGCTTACTTTACACATTCTACTTCTTTACTACTTCCTTCTGAATCATTAGTAATGGATGGTGAGCTTTTACCTACCATTAGTCCTTTTGCGCTAGCTGCAGCCTTTAATAATAGCATTAACCAACCAATTCTTAATGCACCTCAAATACCTACTAAAAATTTCTGTCTAGCCGAAATATATGATCGTGGACCTTGCGGATCCAGACCAAAAAGATCATTTGAAGAAGTTGATTCTCTTGAGGCATGTCAAGGTTTATCTAATCAAAATCTTTCATCGTCAGTTCTTGTGCTTTCTAACGCTACTGAACCTTCAGAAGCTGATTCAATAAATTTTACCGGCTACTTACCTACCTTTAATACTGAAACTGAATTATCTATAATAAACCAGGCTCAAGAACAAATTGATGGTAGTAGAAAACCTTATGCATGCGATCAATGTAATGAAAGTTTTGATTATCCTTCAGATTTAGAAAGACATATAGGAATGCATACTGGTGAACAATCTTATCAATGGACCCATATTAAACAATCACACCATTTAAAAAAATATGCACAAAAATACCATACGCTTGCTACTCAATTGCATCTCTATCAAAACTTACAACAGCAATCAGCACAAGTCAGCCAGAACAAAAGCCCACTCAGTAATGGCGCAACTCAAGCAACACCCGAAACTAATGATCCAATGGAATTGGAAAGCCGATGCCCTCTGTGTGGCAATACTACAGAAACTTGCATATGTGAGGGCCCTTTAAGCTGATCAAAAGTCACTATTTTAAAAACTCATTCTTTAATTTTTACGTAAACACACTCTATAAAATTATCAATGAATTAATCACAATGAACCGATAATTTTTTGATATTTCTTATAATCAAATTAACTAACGATATCAGTAGATGAAAACTGAACAGAAGAGCGATACTCCTCAAGTAAATGAGGTGGCAATGCCTGAAACAGTTCTGTTAGCTCTGGAGTAAGAATAATAGGATCTGGCTCTTTTTTGAGCGGTTTACGTTGCAAATACCTTACCAATCGCGCAAGTCTACTTTGATGAAGCTTAGATTCTTTGTGAGAACGTAATCCAGCAACTAAATAACTCTGTTCTATAGAACAATACTTAATTGGAAGAAGTTCTATAACTGCAGAAAAATCACTAGGAACACCATCTCTTTTTCTTGCAATAAGTGATTTTGAGTCATCGGTAAATCTAAGAAAATTAGAAACACCTGGAAGATCAGACACGGTGTAAAGATGACAACCAGATCGAATATCAATTATTCTTATTGGATAAAAATAATGACCAAAATCAGCAGCAGCTAATAATTTTTCATTATTACTTATTGCAACACGAGCATAAAACAAGGAATTCTCATTTTTTAGGGAAAAAACAACTCTTTCCACTATCGTATCTATAACAATTATTTTTTTTTCTCCCCAAAGCACAATAAGATTTTCAGGTTTGCTAAATTTTAGACAATTCACTGTTTGATACGTTTCTTTAAAATTAATTGTCTTTTTCGACCTACCATAATTACTTACCAGAGTAAGCTTACCGTTACATAAAAGAGCTAATTTTTTCCCATCAAAACTAAGTTCGTGGTTTTTTAACCAATCACAAAGCTTAATTTGATACAAAGATTCACCAGATGTAACATCCACCACTCGGATAGTTTGTGATCTGCCCGGTACAAAAAAAGCTACCGTTTCCCCATCTAAACTAAGACTAGAAGAAGGACCCCAAACATTCTCTAAAAGAGATATTACTTTTTTTGTATCCAAATCAATTACACATACCTTATTATAATCAAAATCTAAAGAAACCCTCTTTAAATCAGCGCTAAAATGTAATCTGCTACGATAAAAAGTCCCATCATCCATAGAAAGAACAGGTGTATGAGTATCCGATGTAAACAACTTTATCCCAGTCGGAGTAATCACCGCATAATGAGTTCCATCAGCACTTTCGACCGAATGTAAAGATGGAGTACGATCAATAGTAGTTGAAAAAAGTTGAGCTATAGGATTTTGATTGTACCGATAGACAGCATTTTGACAGTTCATTCTATCAAAACCAACAAGCGCGCTCGCAATTGAATGATCTCCTGATACATAAGCTTTATGTAAACGAACATCCGAAAAACAACGGGCCAAAATAGGTTCCAATTTTGCAAGAAGCGGTTCTGTTAAACACAGATATTCAATCAGATGTAAAAACTGAACAAGTTCATTAGTAGAAAATTTTTTCATATTTTTTATCATCAGCTCACAGGAACTATCTTTATTTTCAATAAATTCGAGAATACATACAAAAACTCTACGGGTGCACTGTACTGAAAACCGTCTTTTTGAAGAAATAGTAACCATAGGCTTTTCGGCTGGTACTAATGCTAATTTCCCTCTATCTGTTTTTCGATCACGAAGAAGAAACTCTTTAAGACTCATTCCAAAATCATGTTCTATACCACTGAAATAATCGAACCCAGTACGCAAAACAGTTTGAGTTGTTATAACTGAACCATCAAGACAGTCAATTTTAATATAATCATCACCACTCGCAGCCACTAATAGATGCTGCATACTAAAACTTGCTATAAGAGCAAAAATAAACACCGTGATTCGTTTATTAACCATACCAATCTCCAAAAAATAGACATTACAATAAATTTTAACTTTAAAGTATTCTACTTTATAAAAAAATAGTTCTTACAAATAACTAGAGCAAGTCGCACTAAGCTGCGTACATTATTATCTTTTTTATTACCATATTTTTATAGTCCCGTTACACAAAGCTTTCTGTTTTGCAAAGTACTTCGTATTTCCCTCGAACATCTTCTGGCAGACTTTGCAATAACGAATGTATTTCTGGCGCAATCCC
>CANNMA010000042.1 GCA_947505805.1 bacterium | reverse complement strand
GCTAAATACAACTGAGTAAACACAGTTTTCATGATTAATAGTGCAGATAATTTGACCTGTTTCGATATCAGTAATTTTAGCTGTGTTATCAAATGATCCAGTAGCAACATATTTTCCATCAGGGCTCAATGCAACAGAGTAAACCCAGCCTTCATGATTAATAATACGTATAGTTTGACCTGTTTCGATATCAGTAATTTTAGCTATGTTATCATCAAGTGATCCAGTAGCAAGGTATTTTCCATCAGGGCTGAAAGCAACAGATTTGACGCTGCCTGCATGATTAATAGTACGTATAATTTGACCTGTTTCAATATGAGCAATTTTAGCTGTTTTATCAGGTGATCCAGTAGCAAGGTATTTTCCATCAGGGCTGAATACGGAAGTGTATGCAGAGGCGCGATGACAAGCTGGATACTTAGCGGTTGAAAAAATTCTACCCAATGAACCTGCCGCAACAAAACGAGGGCAGATAAGATGCTTCCAATTTAAATTATAACAATCATTTACAAGCTCTTGAATAGATTGATCATCTAAAAAACCTTGGATAAATGCTGGTTTTTCAAATACAGGAATAAGCAGTTGTTCAAGCTGCGTAAGATACGGTTCTTGAAGCCACAATTGATCAACAATTTTTACAAGTGATGCAAGATCTGCGAGCGATAATGCTAAAAACCTTTGTTGTAATGCTTGTGATTGCTCTTGAAGCAGTTCTTTAGGAATCTCAATGTAATCAACAAGAAGCTGCATAACTGCGGTGGTGCAATCCATATGAAATTGTGCATTTCCAATTTCATTATTTCTAATAGAACAAACAAGTGAATAATCTTCAGTTCGTGTTCGTTCTAATTCTAAATCTGAAAGAGAACATCTATATGAATCGGTAAGCCCTGCAAAGAAATTAAACTTTTCTAGAGTTTTTTCATTAACATATAGTTGGCCATCAGAGCATTCTATGGGAATCAAAACAGTAGCTGTTTGAAAGGTTGGTCTGACATGAAATTGCTGTGCAGCAGCGATTGTTGCCCCTACACTCAGCAAAGCTGTTATTAAGAGTATCTTATTTTTCATGATTTATTCTCCATTTTTATTTTTTAGCGCTACAGGTATGGATAATTTTATTCATACTAATATTGCCGAATTTACTTTTTTAAGTATCTCATATTCAATAATTATGTCAACTTGAATAATAAAAAAAATACGTGAGCTTAATTTTTATTTGACGATGCACTGAGTGAGTTGTGATAAAAGAAAAATAAGCTTAGATAAAGAAATTAAACTTACAGGGTTTAGGCGTTAAAAATGCATTTTTAGGTTAAAAAGTGGGAGTTTTTTGATAAGTATGCTCATTAAAAAAACGTATAGGTACAGTTCTATAAGGATTTTAACTGTTTTTAAAAAAAAGCTTAGGATTGTTATTATTTATTAAAAATAGGTCAAACGTAGTTTTTACTATAGAATAAAACCCATCTATTTATAAAAAATATGTGAGGATGTTGAATGCTTTTAAAAAACAAAGTATCATAAACCTTTCCTCATTTTTCCTTAAGTAATGGAGTAAATGGTGCGGTACGCAACGCAAGCTCAGACTGAATCTTTGTATATTCATTGGCCGTTTTGTCCTTATAAATGCCACTTTTGTCCCTTTGTTGCTTTAGCTGGACAAGACGCTCATATGCCAGAATATCATAAAGCGCTTATAAGCGAACTGACTCGATTTGCTGCTGCTCAAGAACATCAAATGCCCCTTAAAACTATTTATATTGGTGGAGGTACTCCTAGTACCTGGCCTGATCAGTTACTACTTGACATGTTTGATACACTAAGAAATACGTTCGATATCAGTTTGATCTCTGAAATTACCTTAGAAGTTAATCCTGGTACGGTGCGCCCAGAACAAATTGCAGTGTGGCAACAAGCGGGGATATCACGTATCAGTATTGGAGTTCAAAGCTTGAATGACCAGGTGTTACAGAATCTTAATAGAATGCAAAGTGCATCTCAGGTGCGTCAGCTACTCAAGCAGTTGGCAGGGAATTTTAATTCTATATCAGTTGATATTATCGTTGGTTTGCCAGGGGTAAGCGAACAAGAATGGAAAGATTTTATAGCAGAACTTGTTACGTGGCCTATTATGCATGTTTCAATGTATTTTTTATCGGTTCATGAAGGAACACCGTTATATTTTAGGGTTGCAAGAAAGCAGATAACATTACCTCCTGATGAAGGAATCGTAGATTTGTATTATTGGTCTGTTGAGGCTCTAAAAAATGGTGGGTTTATGCAGTATGAAGTTTCTAGTTTTGCAAAACCAGGATTTGAATCACAGCATAATCAGATGTATTGGAGCCGAAAACCGTTTAAAGGTATTGGAATAGGGGCATGGTCATTTGATGGTAAAGCGCGAATACAGAATGAAAAAATAATTGAAAAATATATAAAAGCTCAGCAAGAAGGACTTGATGCTGTATGTTCTGGAGAGGAATTAACTCAAGAGGCAGTGCGATTAGAACAGTTGATGCTTGGGTTGCGATGTATGCGGGGAGCGGTAATTTCTGAGGTTATGGATGGGTTATCGCAAGAAAAACAAGAAGAATTTATACATCGTCTTACTGCGTTAGAAGAAAAAAAAATAATATCTGTGCAAGAAAAACGAATTTTTTTAGCGCCAACATCGTTGGCTTTAGAAAATGAAGTTGCTCGGTATTTGTCTGTAGAATAAAAAATAATAATAATTGTGTAACAAAAGGTAGTTTGAATTATGGCAAAACATGTTGGCGTTAAGTTGCCAGAAGATTTAGTAAATGTATTAAAAGGCGGACAAACAGTTGCTGTGCTTGCAACGTTCTCTGAAAAAGGACTTCCGCATACTACTCCTTTGCAATGTATTTATCCTAAGGGCCTTGAGAGTATTTTGATTGCTATTCATAAGGATCATACCGGTTATCATAATATGGTCTGGCAAAAAAAGGTCATGATGTGTTTTATGGATGAAGGGAATGTTGCGTATAGTATTCTTGGTCGTGCTGGTGTTGTTAGGGCTCCTTCGCAAGTTCATCCATTGATTAATATTGTGCGTATCGACATCATAGACATCAAGTGTGATCGTTCCATTCTTATGCGTGTTGACGCTGGAATTAAATGGAGCTATACCTCTTGGGAAGCAGAAGAATTATCAAAAAGTCTTTTTAACGAACTGAAAGATCTTTCAAAGACATTATAGCCTAGTGATATAAAGGAGAGCTGGCGTGAAGAAAAAAATGTTATTGGTACTGGTATGTTTAGGAATATACACAATTGTTCCATTTGGTGAGCCATTTGGTCAGCAGCCACCAAGTGGGCCATTTGGCAGTAGAGAAACAACACCATCTGTGAATGAATTTCCTCGTCCTGAAGAATCTCGTCCTGAATTTGGTAGGCCTGAAAATCCATTTCAACAAGAATCTCGTCCTGAATTTGGTAGAACAGAAAATCCATTTCAAGAAGAACCTCGTCCTGAATTTGGTAGGCCTGAAAGTCGATTTCAAGAAGAACCTCGTCCTGAATTTGGTAGGCCTGAAAATCCATTTCAAGAAGAACGTCGTCCTGAATTTGGCAGACCAGCAAATCGATTTCAAGAAGAACCTCGTCCTGAATTTGGTAGGCCAGAAGAGGGACCTCGTAATCAATTTGCACGACGAAATCAACAAGAAGAAGGTCGTATTTATAAAGAATCAGCAACTGATGCAATTGCTATGAATGAGGTTGATACATTTGATAAAGAAGCGACTGGGAATTGGCTTTTAAAGCGTGTATGGTGGGAAAAAATTGAAGAAGTGTATGAACTCATAAAAAAAACATTTAATGATATTATGAACGTCAGAATGAGTTTCGTTTCGCAACGTAATCGTTTAGATCGTGAATTAGATATTTTCTATGGTCAAATGGGGCTTGAAGAAGGTCCTTTAAGTGAACTTATTGATCATGGACTTCAACTTCTTAAACAAGAAAAAAATAGCCAGCAAGGACTTTTGAATAAAGAGCAAGAAAAATTCTTAGCAATCGTTCAAGGCAAAGAAAGAGATCTTGAACAGTTAAAATTGAATATTAAGGCTTTGCAAGAGCTTGATAAAAAACTTGATCAGGCGCTTGATACGCTCTTTCAGCAAATTGATATTGCAAATCAATATGAACAAAAAGCATGGGAAACATTTAAAGAAGTTGCTCGTGAGCTTGATGATAAAGCAGCGCGTAAGAGTTATTACGAAACAGAAGGCCTTTTAAAGGATATTAAAAATATTCATAGTTATTTAACGGGTGAATTTAGCAATTATTTTAGTCAGGCAATTCAGTCTTCTCAAAGTCATTCTGAAATGATTACTTCACAAATGCAGGCTTTAAAAAATAGTGGTGTTGATCTGAAAAAAATTGCTGAAGAATTAGAGCAAGCACAAAAGGCTGAAGAGGCAGAAAAAAAAGCGGCAGAAGTAAAAATTGAACTGCAAAATAAAGTGAAAAAAGAAAAAATTGAAGAAGCTTCTAAGCCACATGGATTTATACAAAAGACTATTGCATCAGTTAAAAGTGTATTTTTGAATGTAGCTGATCGAGTCATAACTTTTGGCCTTTCTCTTTTAAATCGTGTTCAAGGACTTTTTATTAAAGAACAAAAAAATGTTGAAAAAAATCTTTCAAAAGAAACAAAAAAAATAGATACAGCAGAAGAAAAAGAATTTAAAGCGGTTGATGATGTATTGAAAAAAAATCAAGAACTTATTGAACATCAAGAAAAACATTTTCCTGAAGAACATGATACAGAGATGACCGAACATCATACTGGTCCATTCTCTCATCATGAAGAACCGGTTAAACATAGTTCTTTTGGTGAGCATCCATTTGGTCAAAGACCTCAGGAAGCTTTTGGGCATAGAGGGGCTTTTGAACCTCATGAAGAGTTTGGTCAAAAACCAGAATCAGAAACAAAAAATCCTTTTGATTTTGGTCATGAAAGAGAATCTGGCAGTAGGGCAGAAGAGCGACCTTTTGAGCCTCGATCAGAACGACAAGAACATCCATTTGGTGAGCCTTTACATAAAGAAGAAGCTCGGCCAGTATCAGTCATGCCCTTTCAAGAAGAAGAGCGATTTGGTGCAAGGGAAGAGCGTTTCCATTCTGAAGATAATCACTCAGTTTCACCATTTCATAGGCCATAAAAAAGCTTGAGAAGCACGTCATTTTCTTATAAAACCGTTCTGTTCAATCTATTCTGGTAGAGGATTTCAGAAGAGTGGCAGTAAGATAATGACGTGTTCTTTGTATTGGAGTTTGATATGCAGAAAAAAATCTGGTAAATTCAGCTCCATGCATTTGTTAAGAGCCGAAGTGGTGAAATTGGTAGACACGCAGCCTTGAGGTGGCTGTGGGAGAAATCCCTTGGGGGTTCGAGTCCCTTCTTCGGCACCAATGTTAAAGAGAGTAGTAGTAAGTAACATAGAAGATCAGGAGAATCATATGGCAACTGTAGCGGGTCGTACCTCGACGTATGGCTTTATTTTTTGGGTAGGGTTAGCAATTGTTGGTTCATATTTTGTATGGCCATTAAAGCAACATCTCAAATTAGGAACTGACTTAATTGGCGGTTTTTATATTACCCTTCAGGTGCAAACTGATGAAGCGGTTAAAGCGGAAATGGTTGAACGTATGCGCAGCACCGTTACTCGATTGAAAGATCAAGGGGCTGTTCCTGTATCTCAAAAAGTTGATGGACATTCGTTTTCTTTGACATTTTCTACAGTAGATGACGCACAAAAAGCAGTTCGCTTTATTAAAAGCCATGGAGATGGTTTTGGTGTTCATAACGATCAGGGGACAGTTGTAGTAGTGACACTCCCTGAACATGTTGTTAAGCAAATAAAAGATTGGGCCGTTCAAAGTAATATTGATGTGCTCCGTAGACGTCTTGATAAAACTGGTGTTGCTGAAGTTGCTATTTCTCGTCAAGGTGAACGTGGAATAGTTATTGAACTTCCTAATGTTGATGATCCAGCTCGTGCTAAAGAAATGATTGGAAGAGCTGCTCAATTTGAAATCAAGTTAATTGAAGATATGGGTTCTTCTGAAGAAGAAATTTTAGAAAAATATAGTTATGCACTTCCTGAAGGAACCATGATTGTTCCCGGTTCACAAGAACGTAAAAATAATACGATGTATTATCTAGTACCTGATTACACAGACTTAACGGGGCGTGATTTAAAGAACACAGAACCAGCACTTGGTGGGATGTCAGGAACAGAACCAGTAGTGACATTTGAATTCAGACCTGATGGTGGCGATAAAATGTATGATTTAACGAGCAAAAACCAAGGTCGTTATTTGGCATTTATTGTTGATGGTGAAGTTATTTCTGCAGCAGTTATTAAATCAACCATTCATTCAAACGGTAGCATTAGTGGTACTTTCACATGGGAAGAAGTTCAAGATCTTGCAATTGCATTTAAGTCAGGTTCATTTGTAGCTCCTGTAAAATTTGAAGAAGAACGTCGCATCGGGCCATCGCTTGGTGAAGAATCGATTCGTCAAGGATTGATGTCTTGTCTTATTGGTATGGCGCTTCTCTTTTTGTTTAGCGTGTTAGTGTACAAGACAAGTGGATTATTAGCGTTTATTGCATTGCTGTATAACTTGCTCTTAACGATTTTCTGTCTTTCTTGGTTGCAGGCAACATTAACGCTTCCAGGAATTGCGGGTATGTTATTGACAGTTGGTACTGCTATCGATTGTTCAATTTTGATATTTGAACGAGTTCGTGAAGCTTTACGATCAGGTATGAATTTTAAAAGTGCTATAGAAGTTGGTTTTTCAGATGTATGGGTTATTATTTTAGATGCAAATTTAACCACATTTTTAATGAGCATTGTCCTTTATAAATTTGGGACAGGTCCTATTAAAGGGTTTGCGGTTACTATGATGTTTGGTATTGCATCAACACTGGTAACAGGTTTGTTGTTCTTGCGTTCGATGTTTGGTTTTATTTTAACCAACACCCGTATTGGAAAATTAAGTATTTAAAAAAGTAGGTATGGCGGCGTAGCTCAGGTGGTTAGAGCAGCGGAATCATAATCCGAAGGTCCGGGGTTCAAGTCCCTGCGCCGCTACCAAAAATAAGGGACGCTCCGGCGTCCCTTTTTTATTAGGAAAAATAGTATGAAATTTAAAGAAGTTGCCCATACATTTTCTGCACTTGAAACTATTAGTTCACGAATTGCTATTACCAAAGAATTAGCTGATCTTTTTCGTAGAGCAAGCCCTTCAGAAATTCAGTATCTTTGTTATCTTTCACTTGGATTATTACATCCTCCTTATGAAGGCACTCAGTTTGCGATTGCTCAGAAAACTATGAGTAAAATAGTTGCTGAAGTGCTTGGTATTTCAGAAGCACAGATAACTAAAGAAATGCATGACCGAGGAGATCTGGGATCAGTTCTTGATGCATTTGCATGGGATGGTACTGATCATGATCTGACAGTGCTTGAGGTGTATAAAAGTTTATGTGTGTTTGAAGAGCTTTCAGGTACTGGTTCTCAGGAAAAAAAGAGTGCTCATTTAAACCAGTTGCTTAAACAAGTTGGGCCTTCTGCTGGAAAATATATAGTACGGATTATTTTAGGAACATTACGGCTTGGTTTTTCTGATATGACGATTATCGATGCTCTTTCTTGGATGGAAGCGGGTGATAAATCTATGAGAATAGCTCTTGAACATGCGTATACGGTATGCGCTGATATTGGACTTATTGGATATACTCTTAAAAAAGAGGGAATAGAAGCTATTAAACATATGAAAATTCATGTGGGAATACCTATTCGTCCGGCAGCTGCAGAACGTTTACCTGATGCTAAATCGATTATTGAAAAACTAGGACCATGCGTTGTTGAGCCAAAATTAGATGGATTTCGGTTGCAGCTTCATGTTGATAAAACGGGTGATATTCCCGTAGTTAGATTTTTTTCTCGTAACCTCCTTGATATGTCAAACATGTTTCCAGAGTTTGTAAAAGCTTGTCAGCAGCTTCCTGTCAAAGAACTTATCGTTGATGGTGAAGCCATAGTCTATGATCCTAATACAGGGACGTATGTTCCTTTTCAAGAAACGGTAAAACGACGTCGTAAGCATGGAATTGAAGAGATAGTTTCTGAACTTCCTTTACAACTGAATATGTTTGATATTTTGTATCTTGATGGCAAAAGTTTACTTGCTACTCAGCAGCAAAAAAGAAGAAAAATATTAAAAGATTTGTTTGATCATTATCATAATGCTCTAGCAGAAGTTCATTCTACAAACAAAAAAGAAACAGCTCAGCTTTCAGTATTTGCTCTTTCTCATCAAAAAGAAACAACAGTTATTCGTACCCTTGAAATGATTAAAGAGATTCATGTGAGTAGTGCAAAAGAGTTGGAAGACTATTTTGTTAAACAAATAGATACGGGTCTTGAAGGGGTAGTTGTTAAAAAAGTAGATGGTCTGTATCAAGCGGGTAAGCGAAATTTTAATTGGATAAAACTTAAATATGAAGCTTCATCAAAACTCAAAGATACTTTGGATGTTGTTATTCTTGGCTATTATCCAGGAAAAGGAAAGCGGGCTCAGTTTGGTATTGGGGCGTTTTTAGTCGGGATTTATAACGAGCATACTGATGGTTTTGAAACAATTGCCAAAATAGGAACTGGTTTGACCGATGCAGAGTGGCATGAACTTAAAAAGAAATGTGATGCTCATGCAGTGATTCATCAACCAAAAAATGTTACTTGTGCTTCAGAGCTTATTCCAACAGTATGGGTTGCTCCTGAAATGGTGTGTGAAGTTCTTGCTGATGAAATTACTATTTCTCCTGTTCATACTGCTGGTAAAACCAAAGAAAAACTTGGTATTGCGCTTCGGTTTCCTCGATTTGTAAAGTATCGTCCTGATAAATCTCCTACTCAAACAACTTCGCTTAAAGAACTGAAAAGTTTGCAGTAATAAGCTCTTAGTACTTATCCGAAAATAAAAGTTCATAAGTTGTATTTTTAGTATAAGACGTAGGTGTGCCCGCATAGTGCATACCTACGTCTTGTGCAAAAGAATAAAAAACTATTAATGAGGGTTTTATGTAAGTATTCAATTTTCGTAT
>CANNMA010000041.1 GCA_947505805.1 bacterium | reverse complement strand
CATGCACGAGCCCATTCAAAAAATCCACCCGTTTCAACTTTAGCACTTACTTCAAAAACGTTTTGTAATAAAGGAATAATCGGTGAATCAACAAGGGTAGTGCGCTGATCTGAAATCGGACACGCTAACTGCACAGGGTATGAAACATGCCAATGAATCTTTTTTAAAAATTCATCATCTAAAAAAGCATAATTACTTACTTCTCGAAGATGAGCCGAAAATGCCAAAAAGTTTTTAATCCGTAAAAGACGATCAACCCAATTATCGGCAGAAGGCTTTTTGGCAAAAACTGGTAACTCTTCAGGAATTGCAAGATACCCAATAGTTCTGCCAACTTCTTCAACGATATCTTCTTTCTGCTTAATGTCTTTGGTTGCACGGTACGAAGGAACGGTAATAGTGAACGTTGTTGCTCCCTTTACCAGCTTGTCCTTAACCTCAAATCCACGGTTTTGTAACTGTTTTTTGATCTCTGTTTTTTTCACATTCATTCCAAGCCGTTCTTCTATAAACGGTTGTGTAATCGTTATGACAAGAGGTTTTGGAAGTTCTCCAAGCGAAACAGTATACGGTGCATGTTCACTTGAAATTGCATCATCATTAAGCAATTGTACAAAACGGGTTATACCTTTAAGGTTTTGATACGCATCCTGTTCTTTTTCAAAACGAGCTGAACCTTCTGTTCGTAATTTATGAAACATTGAAGTCAACCGAACAACCGATCCACTAAAAGTTGCTGACTCAAGAAGTATCGAATGTGTTTCAGAGGTAACTCCTGACAATGCACCGCCCTTAATTCCTGCAAGTGCCAATGCTTTTTTTCCATCTGCAATGACCATATCGGTCTCTTGCAAGGTAAGATTGATTCCACCCAGTAATGGCAATTGGTCTCCATTTTTTGCCATACGGGGTCCAATCTGTCCATCCAGTTGTTGAGCATCGTATGCATGAAGTGGCTGTCCAATATCAAACATCACATAATTTGTTGCATCTACTATAAAATCAATAGCTCGTTGGTCAACACGCATAAGTCTGAATGCCATCCAAGGTACTGAAGGAGCTTGCTCAATTTTGCCAAAATAGAGTGCTGCAAATCGCTTACACCCTTTTGTTTTGACCTGAACTGAAACAGGAAACTGTTTAGTCGCAGTAAAGTGATCTTTAACCGTTTTTACAGGAACATCTGCCAAAAAATTTTTCTCTGGTACCAACGTTGTCTGAAGATAAGAAGCTACTTCACGAGCAAACCCTCTATGGCTCCATAGATCAGGCCTATGGGTAATTGATTTATTATCAACATCAAGAATAAAGTCTTCTGTTTCGACCTTTTTTTTCCATGATCCTGAAGCTGAACTTTTTTTATCAACTTTAAATGCGGGTAAAAGCCCTTCTTTTTCAATGCCAAAATCGGTATGGGTAGCCCAACGATAAGCACCATCAACTCGTTTTACAAGATACCACCCACCTTGCAAAGCATCCGTTCTAAAAGAGAGTAATGCTGTTTTTTTCCACTCAGAAATAGTTACCTGAATAGATTCTTCTGCTTTTTTTTCAACCAGAGCAAGAGCATACTCAGAAAGATCAATCTTCAGATTTTCAAATGACTCAATTTCTGCAACAGCAGTATTAAACCAAGCAACAAGCTTTGGAACGTTAATTTTTTTCCATTCAATGGAGAGATGGTCACAGACCCAACGTAACGACAGTTTCATGTAGCAAAACCCTTTTCTAGAAAGACTATAGCTTTTCAGAGTAGGATAAAATGAAAACATGCGCAACCTGAAGGAAAAAATAGTTTCCTTTTTTATTCTGTAGTTATGAGTTTTATATTTTTAGCACAAGACGTAGGTATGCCCTCTGCGGGCAGCACCAAAGAGGTTGCTTACCCAACCTCTTTGGAAACAAAGGTACAAACATGCTGTTTGATTGCCTGTCGGCTACAACCTTCGTTGCGCCCTAACGGACGACAACTCAGTTCCGCCTGATATGGATTTTTTTTATAGAAAAATATCATTGCTTTTTATAAACGAGACGTAAGTGTTTACTCCGTATTAGGATCTCTTGTTTGAGGTCTTAAGCCCGCAGGAGCTGGACCGAGTTTGATCCGTCAAAAGCGTTCAAACAGCATGTTTGCACCCTTGTTTCCAAAGAGGTTGGATGAGCAACCTCTTTGGTGCTGCCCGCAGAGGGCACACCTACGTCTTGTAGAAAAGAATCAAAAAAATCCTTGAAAGGGAAGAAACAATCTTCTTTTTTATTTTTTATAATGGCATTCAAGCTCTTCACATACATCCCCAATTAAAATTTTACGAGTATGCATTTTCCCATCAGGGATATCTCTCCATTTTTCATAAACAAGCCACTGCTCTTCATTTGTGATAGATGCTGTCCAAAATATTATTTCTATTAATTTTTTTAAACCTTCAACTTCTTTTTCGGCATAACAAATTACTTTTACAAGATTTTTTTTATAATCCTTTACACCTTGAAGATAAAGAAACCGCCCACCATCAAGAAGTCCAATTTTAAGCACATAAAAAGCATCATCTGGCAAAAGGCTTTTAATACTCAAAACACTTTGATCTTTTTGACTGCCAATCACAATGATATAACGGGAATCAGATACTAGAGAAAAAATTCTTTTAGATTTTTCATCAGGCAATTCCTCAACAAAATCGCTCCCATAGGTAAATTTTAAACCTACTCCCCCCAAAAATAGTAGTATAAAAAATATTTTTCTTCTTTGGCTTTTCATGATTTTTCCCCTGTTTCTATCCCTTAAAACAAGATAAGAATACCTAAACCCGTTCAGGATGGTCCAGAAAATAGATTTTCAGAGCAAAACTTAAAAATCTTTGAACAATAAACATTCTAAGTATCAAAACTATAGACAATGATTAAACGATTTTTTTAATTTTTTCCTAATCTATTTTATCAAATTAATAACCTTTTAAACTCAAAAAGGAGTTTTCATGTCACATCACACCAACGTCAATTATACATAGATAATCAGTATGATCATGCTCACGCTGGTTGCTTATAAATCTGTTCATGCAATGGACTACAACGGAAACATTGTGAACACACAAGCTAAGATAATTTTTAATAACAATAGTTCAAATTCATATATTCAAAGCGTTATAAAAAAAACGATCAATTTTGATGGGCTGCTTGATCAAACATTTGGCGGACAGAACAGTATAGAACTCGGAACAAATTACCTTCCAAATATCACTATCGGTACACCAAGCCCCTATCTTGATCTTTCTTATAATTTTTTAGATGCTCCTTATACAGCCCTTGCAATACAGTCAGATGGAAAAATAGTAATGGCAGGAAGTAATTCTTCAGATGAATTTTCTTGCCAATTCATAACAGCTCGTTTTTTACCAAATGGTCAACTTGATAGCAGCTTTGGACAGAATGGACCAACTCCTGGATTTGTTACTATTCCTCTGATAGGAGCAGACAATGTAAACTATGGCGACCAATGTTATACGGTAGCAATTCAACCAGATCAAAAAATTGTACTGGGCGGCCTTACTACCAATAGCGACGATCTCTTCTGTTTTGCAGCTGTTCGACTCTTGCCAAATGGTCAACTTGATCCAAGCTTTAACCCAAATAGTGTTAATGACGCAGTCCCTGGCACTATGTATATCACGCCACCCATAACAGGATCAGATTACAATATTTGTTTTTCATTAGTCATTCAGCCTAATGGAGCACTAGTAATGGGAGGAACAGGATGCGATGATTCTGACAATTTTTATTTCACTGCTGCTCGCATAACATCTGATGGTATTCTTGATACAACATTTAATCCAATGGGGGACAATAGCGAAATAGGTGCTGGTGCAATCTACATTACACCTTCTATAGGGGGTGGAAGACTTAATATATGTCAGTCAATCGCCCTCCAAAAAGATGGTAGTATCGTTATGGGTGGGTACACAGAAGATAGCGACAATACTAATTATTTTGCGGCTGCTCGCCTTACTTCTGATGGAGTTCTTGATACAAGCTTTAACCCTA
Source organism: bacterium (assembly GCA_947505805.1). Taxonomy (GTDB): domain Bacteria; phylum Babelota; class Babeliae; order Babelales; family CAIQNR01; genus CANNBR01. Next base: position 5,553 of record CANNMA010000041.1, on the reverse strand, counting down.
CCGGTCTTTATAGTAATCAGCCAGGAACGATGTACATTACTCCAAACATAGCTGGGGGAAGTAATAATGGATGTTATTCAATTGCTTTGCAACCTGATGGAAAAATTGTCATGGGTGGAACATCAAATTATTATTTTGCAGCAGCACGGTTACTTTCAAATGGCTCTCTTGACCCTGCATTTGGTGGCTACAACAGCGAACCTGGAACTATGTACCTCTATCCCTACATTAACTATGGGTATAATGTATGTTATTCAATAGTATTACAATCAGATGGAAAAATCCTTATGGGAGGCACTTTTTATCCATACGATTATACTTTTGGAGCTGCACGCCTCCTTTCCAATGGACAACTTGATGTAACATTTGGCGGACAAAGCGATACAATTTCTGAAACAGTTTGGGTTCCTGTAATAAAAGATGGAAATGAAGATTTTTGCTATTCAATAGGATTACGATCTGATGGCAAGATCATCATGGGTGGACTAACGAATGACCAAACTAACTTTGGTCTTGCTCAGCTTATTAATCCAATAACCCTTTCAGACTATCAAGCAAGTTATGCACAAGTTGGAGCTGGGATGTACGTATAAGCTCAAAAAAATCTTTTTTTAAAATAACAAAGGGGACTTTGCGTCCCCTTCTTTTTTTGCCCTTAGTACCTGCTATACTAGGTATTCTCATAGGCATGCATGGAAAGGGTAAAAGATGGGAAAAATACTTTTATATTACAAATATGTGAACGTTCAAGATCCACAAGCAATCGCTGAGTGGCAAAAAAATCTTTGCCAAAGCTTGGGGCTAACAGGAAGAGTTATTCTGGCAACTGAAGGTATTAATGGTACGGTTGGTGGATCAGATGAAGCAACTGCTGCCTACGTAACAGCGATGAATGATCACCCCCTTTTTGGCGACATTGATTTTAAAGAAGCCATTGGTGATGAACGTTACTTCCCTCGTATGAAAGTTATGATCAAACGAGAAATTGTAGGGCTTGGTATCGACCCTGAAAAATTAACGGTCGCTGATTCTGGTGAATACCTCACACCGCAAGAAGCCCATGATCTCATGTCCAACCCGCCAGATGATCTGATTATTCTTGATACTCGCAATGAGTACGAAACAAAAATTGGAACCTTTGTAAATGCGGTTGCACCTAATACTCGTTATTTTAGAGAATTCCCTGCCTATGTTGATAACAATCTTGATCTTTTAAAAGACAAACAAGTGTTAATGACCTGTACTGGCGGTGTCCGCTGCGAACGGGCTACTGCTTATGTAAAAACAAAAGGTGTCGCTAAAAAAGTTATGCATTTAAAGGGTGGCATTCATAGATATATTGAACAATTTCCAGAAGGGCATTTTCGTGGTGCAAACTATGTATTTGATGCCCGCATTTCCCAAGCAGCAAACAATGATCTTTTAGGAACGTGCACTCAATGTTCAAAACCATCTGATTATTATGAAAATTGCACCAATGCTTTTTGCAATAAACAGTTTCTGACCTGCAAAAATTGTAAAGAACTGTTTGCAGGAGCCTGTACACAAGACTGCGCAACCCTTATAGCTCAAGAAAAAGTAGTCATAAGAACCAAACCCGCTCGCATTGAAGACATCTTAGCCCAGAAAGAAAAAATATGAGTTCTTTGATTATTCAAGAACAGGTACCTTTGCATGACAAAATTTGGTTTAGAACTGGTGGGGCAGCTCGCTATTTTTGTACACCACGTACTGCCCATGAGTTTCAAGAAGCTCTTTCATATGCAAAACAACACAACCTTCCTGTATTTGTTTTAGGGTCAGGCGCAAACATCTTGATAAGTGATGAAGGATTTGATGGTCTAGTGATTCACCCTATAAGCAGCGATCTGATAACAATCTCTGATGACACACAAAGTACCAATCATAAACTGGCAACCTGCTTGAGCGGTATGACCATGGATGATCTTATTGAAAAAACGCTTTCCCATAACCTGATTGGGCTTGAAGTATTTAGCGGGATTCCAGGAACACTTGGTGGTTCTGCCTACATTAATCTCCATTACTTTAACCACTTTCTAAGTCACTTTGTGGTAAGTGCGCAAGTAATTGAAAAAAAAACAGGCACCATACTCTCTGTTGACCATGACTGGTTTGCATTTGGTTATAACCAATCAAAGCTTATTGCAGGGGATCATTACTTAGTTTCAATTACCTTAAAACTTGCGCTCGGTACTGACATTGATGTTGCCTATGCACAAGGCAGGCGCTATGAAATTATTCGCCATCGAATGTCTCGTTACCCATCGTCTCATACCTGTGGAAGCTTTTTTAGAAACTTTCATGAACAGGAAGTATCACTCGTATGGAATGATAAAAAGATGATCTACATAGCCTTCTATCTTGATAAAATTGGGGTTAAAGGAGTTGAAACTGTAGGTGGAGCACAAGTTTCATGGCAACATGCAAATATGCTTGTAAACACTGGATCTGCAACATCAGCTGATATTATCGCCCTAGCACGAACACTTCAGCAAAAAGTAAAAGATCAATTTGGAATACTCCCGCAACCAGAATGCCTTTTTATTGGATTTAAAGAATACCCCCTACTTACCGCATAAGAGGCTTAAAAGGCTTTAAGATTAAAAGAGTGTAATCGTAGGGATTTTTCAAGCCTAAGCATATTCAATTTGATAATTATTTTGACTTTTTTATTTAAATATATATTCTGATATTATTAATTTAACAAAATCATTACAATAGAGGTTATAATGAAAAAAATTATTCTTTCACTACTGTATCTATCGCTAGGAAATCTACAAGCTGCTATGCACCAAGATCATATTGCACAAATACAAGCAACAATTTTAATGGCAGCTGCACAAGGAGATCATCGTATTGTACAACGTCTTATCACGGCTCCTGGTATCGATATAAATCATCAAGACTCGCATGGACGATCTGCTCTTATACTTGCAGCATATTCAGGACACACAACCATAGTACAAACTCTTATCAATATTCCTAACATCAACGTTAATCTTCAAGACGCACACGGTTATACTGCCCTTATAGTTGCTGCAACAGTTGGAAATACTGATACAGTACAAGCTCTTACCACTTCTCCTACTATTAATATAAATCATCAAGGCGTCCATGGAAATACCGCTCTTATGCGAGCTGCATATTATGGACATACTGACACAGTGCAAGTTCTTATTAATAATCCTAATACCGATATGAATGTTCAAAATAATCCTGGAAATACCGCTCTTATGATTGCTACACAACGTCAAGATATGCCTACAGTATATGCACTTACCGGAGCTGGAGCCAACATATATCTTCAAAATAACACTGGTATATGCCCTGCAGATATACTCTTAAAATGTGAGCAAGGATAAACAAAAAGTACCAGAAATTATCAAAGCTAAATAATTATGTAATTTTTAAAAATGGAAAATGAGGTTATCATGAAAAAAATTATTCTTTCACTACTGTGTCTATCGCTAGGAAGTCTACAAGCTGCTATGCACCAAGATCATATTGCACAAATACAAGCAACACTTTTAATGGCTGCTGAACGAGGAGATCTTGATATTGTACAACGTCTTATCACGACTCCTGGTATCAATATAAATTATCAAGACTCACATGAACGATCTGCTCTTAGAAATGCTGCAATAGGTGGACATAGGACTATAGTGCAAGCTCTTATCAATACTCCTGGTATAGATATAAATCTTCAAGATTCTGCTGGCTGGACTGCTCTTATGTATGTTGCGCTCAAAGAAGATATGCCTACAGTACATGCACTTACCGGAGCTGGAGCTAATATCCATCTTCGAACTCACGGTGGTCTATGCCCTGCAGACATACTTATTAAAGAAAGTCGAGCAAAAACAAAAAGTGCTGGAAATCATCAAATCTAAATAGTTATATAAATTTTAAAAATAAAAATGAGGTTATCATGAAAAAAATTATTCTTTCACTCCTGTATCTATCATTAGGAAGTCTACAAGCTGCTCAACAACCAGAACATCTTACCCAAATACACACAACACTTTTAATGGCTGCTGAACGAGGAGATCTTGGTATCATACAAAGTCTTATTACTGCTCCTGGCATCAATATAAATCATCAAGACTCGAATGGACGATTTGCTCTTATGCTTGCAGCACGATATGGACATACCGCCATCATACAAACTCTTATCAATGCTGGTGCCAATGTTAATACTCGAAATGCCGTCAATGATGCTACCGCTCTTATTTTTGCTGCACGACATGGACGTACTGCCACAGTACAAGCTCTCATTAATGCTAATGCTGCTATTAATCTCCCAACTGCCTATAGCTGGACTCCTCTTATGCTTGCTGTACTAAATAGACATATCACCACAGTACAAGCTCTTATCAATGCTTGTGCCAATGTTGATTTACAAAACAATAGAGGTAGTACTGCTCTTATGATTGCTACACAAAACGGATTAGTTGATATTGCTCAGATTATCCAAAGAGGACCTATGCATACGGAAACTATCAAACCAAGATAATTATTTAATATTTAAAATAGAGAAACAATCATGAAAAAAATTATTCTTTCACTCCTGTGTCTATCATTAGGAAGTCTACAAGCTGCTCACAATGAAGCTGAAATGCACGTAGTATTTTTGAAAGCAATTCAAAAAGGAAATCTTTCTGTTGTCAAAGACCTTATTACTACTCATAGCATCAATATAAATCATCAAGACTCTCATGGTCGACCTGCTATTGTACTTGCTGCATACTGCGGACATACGGTCATAGTACAAGCTCTTATTGCTGCTGGTGCTGATGTTAATTTAATATATAACAGCGAGAACTCTTCTGCTCTTATATATGCTGCAAAATATTCATATACAACCACAGTACAAGCTCTTATTGCTGCGCCTAACATCAATCTTAATCTTCAAGATATCAATGGCAATACTTCTCTAATGCTTGCTACACGAAAAGGAGATATGTCGACAGTATACGCACTTACCAGGGCTGGTGCTGACTTACATCTTCAAAACCACGCTGGTCTATGCCCTGCAGACATACTCTTAAAATGTGAGCAAGGATAAACAAAAAGTACCAGAAATCATCAACCCAAGATAATTATTTAATATTTAAAATAGAGAAACAATCATGAAAAAAATTATTCTTACACTCCTTTGTATGTCATTAGGAAGTCTACAAGCTGCTCAACAATCAGAACATCTTGCCCAAATACACACAACACTTTTAATGGCAGCTGAACGAGGAGATCTTGGTATCATAAAAAGCCTTATCACTACTCCTGACATCAATATAAACCATCAAGATATGTATGGTAGAACTGCTCTTATAATTGCGACAACATGTAGACATACAGCAATATTACAAGCTCTTATTAATGCTCCTAACATCGATCTTAATATTCAAGATAAGGTGGATTAACACGCCAAACGTTCCACAAAGATAGAAAATAATAGCCAGAAGCGACTAAGCTGATCTCGTTAAATCAAATAAGCGAGGAGATCGATATGATCAAAAACAGTTGGTCGCATCT